>CAMYMP010000473.1:2692-4350 GCA_947259435.1 uncultured Woeseiaceae bacterium | reverse complement strand
CGCCGGGAGCGTTGGCAAAGCCCGTTACGGGCAAACCGATGCCTTTCCTTGCCAACAACTGCGATGCCCGTAGTTTGTCACGCGAACGCGTGATCGCGACGGACTCGTTGACCGAATAAACGCCCATCATCTCGAACTGCCGCACAACCGCCGTGCCGTAAAACGATATCGACGCGCCGATTCTTGGAATGATTGCCTCCACGCCCTTGATAGCATCACCGTTGTAGTGAATGCTCGGATTGCTGCTGACGATGTTCATGTAACAGCGCTTGTGATTGATCACGGCCATCTCGTGTCCGCGTTGTTCGCCAGCTTCGATCAGTCTGCGCGTCGAATACAGATTCTTGTTGGTTGAAAGCACTGCGATCTTCATTGTGTCTCCTGGCAATCAGTCAGTATGTTCAGCTGAAAATTCTTCGAGTCTGTCTTCCGCCCGCGATATGCTTTTGAACGCGGCCACGTTAAACAGCGCATCACCTTCATGCGCAAGCGGAAGATTGCTGCGGCCAATCACAATACCATCAAACGGTGCGACCACGTGCTCTTCCGCATGGCCGAGAGGGTCGCCCACGACGGCGATACGTTGTCCTTCGACGATTCGTGCCCCCAGTTCTGCCTTGCGGCTCACAATGCCGCTGGCAGGTGCGCGGACCCACCTCGTCCCTTCGGCAATGACGGGGGTGATTGGCGACGTTGTTTTACTTTTCGGCAGCATGCCGATATGGCGCATGACCTGTATGACGCCGCGTAGTCCGCCGCGAATACTCAGGTCATCGAATCGGAGCGCTTCCCCGGCTTCATAGATCAGCATCGGGAAGCCGCGCTCTGCGGCGCACGCGCGAAGCGAGCCGTCACGTATATTGGAGTTCAATATGACGGGCGTGCCAAAAGCCTTCGCCAACTTTAGCGTATCGGGATCGCTGATATTCGCCCGGATCTGCGGCATATTGGAGCGGTTGATTGCACCGGTGTGCAGATCGATGCCGGCATCAGCTTTTTCGACAATCTCGCTCAGGAACGTGTTGGCCAGCCGTGACGCGATCGAGCCTTTTGCGCTGCCGGGAAAGGACCGATTGAGATCGCGCCGATCAGGCAGATAGCGCGACTGGTTCAGAAAACCGTGGACGTTTACAACCGGTACAGCAATCAGGGTGCCGCGAATCGATTTCAGCGATTTGCGTTTGAGCAGCCGACGAACAACTTCGACGCCGTTTAGCTCATCGCCATGCACAGCTGCGGATACGAACAGTACAGGGCCTGCACGGCGCCCACATACGACCTTCACGGGCATCGCTAGTGAGGTTCCCGTGTACAAATCTGCGACCGGCAGGTTGATTGAAACACTTTCACCCGGCCCAACGGTCGTCTCGCCAATGGTGATGGAATTGTTGGATGCCATTAGTTCAGGTCTTTTTCTTTAGCCGCTTACCGACCCGGTATGAGCGGGCCGGGTCAACTACAGCTCGTCCGCGCATCGCTGTGCGTCCGAGGAGCATGCGAAATAACATGTCGTCCCTTGCCGTGAGTGTAAGCTCAATTGACCAGGTTTGCTTTCCTATCCGCACAGGCGTTTCGATGACCCAGCGCTTTTCCTTATGGCCGCCAGAGTCTCTGACCACGCGCTCATCGATGACGTCGGCAGCGCATACCACGACGGT
>CAMYMP010000473.1:0-2637 GCA_947259435.1 uncultured Woeseiaceae bacterium | reverse complement strand
GGGCGCACCTCGAACGCATGCAGTGCGGATGTGCGTGCGCCGGTGTCCACCTTGGCCTTGATATTCCTTAAACCCAGCTCAGGCAGTTGCACCCACTCGCGCCAGCCAAAGGTCAGGATCTCGGGTTTAACCTCGCTCATGACAGAGACAATACAGGAAGTACGAGACTGGCGAGACTGAGCAAGAAAAAGAAGCCGCATACATCGGTAACCGTGGTCAGCAGCGGTCCGGATGCGACAGCAGGGTCGAATTTCAGGTGACGCAAAACCAGCGGGACCGTGCCGCCGATCGATACGGCAACAACCGTATTCGCCGCAAGCGCTCCGCCAACAACCAGACCCAGTACTGTATTTCCCTTCCACGCCCAGGCGGCGAAGCCGAGCAGCGTGCCGAGCGCGACGCCGTTGATGAGTCCAACAACGACTTCCTTGCGCAGCACGCGCAGCACGTCTTTGGGTACCGCCGCGCCGAGTGTGAGTTCCCGCATACTGACTGCCACGGCCTGGTTACCGGAGCAACCGCTCATATCGGAAACGATTGGCAAAAAAACCGCTAATGCGATGACGGCCGTCAGGGTGTCTTCGTAAGCGGCGATTACGCTCGCGGCAATAATATTCAGCCCGATGTTGATACTCAACCAGGCAAGGCGCCTGCGTGAGCGCGTAAGGACCGGCATGCTGCGCAACTCGTCGCCGCCGATGATGCCTGCAACTTTCAAGCTGTCGGATTCGGATTTTTCAGCCAGCGCTTCGAGCACGGCGCGCCGCCGCACAATGCCAAGGAGCATGCCGCGATCGTCGACAACAGGCACCGCGGCGATATCGTGTACATCGAAAAATTCCTGGAGGGAATGAAGATCGGTATCGGGCGCAACCGTTAATGCCGGTATTGCGAGTGCGCCTATTTTTTCATCGGGGTCCGAGAAGACGAGGTCGCGTATGCGGATCACGCCCTTCAGTTTGCGTGTCTTGACGACGACATAAATATAGTGAACCGTTAGCAACGAGTATTCGCGCTCGCCGCTGGTTAGATCTTCGACTACTTCTCTTACGCTGCTCGCCATTGGATACGATGCGAACTCAGTCATCATCAGGCCGCCGGCGAGGTCAGGCGGATACGCGATCAGCTCGCGGACTTCGTGTGCATCTTCCTCGTCCAGCTGCGAGATGATGGCTTCCGCATCTTCCTTGTTCAGTTCCGAAAGAACGTCTACACGGTGGTCGCTGGCAAGTTCTTCGACAATGGGAGCGGCATCCTCCACGGACATTTCTTCAATCAGATCGGCGGCGTGCGCATCAGGGAGATCCTCAACCAATGACGCGGCTTGCAGCGGCGACAACAATGACAGCAAGGACCGTTGATCTTCAGGGGCCATCGAGAAGACGGTATGCAACACTTCCGCGGGATCCAGGCCGTACAGCGCCGCCTCGATCACATCCGCTGATTCGCCGGCATGCAACATTTCGCTGATCTCATCCCAGGGTTTTTTCTGCCGTTTTTCCATGTGATGTTCTCGTCAACAGTTTGATTATCTTTCGACTAACGCCAGTGTCACGGTGAGCGGCAGATGATCCGAACCGATGCTCGGGCCGCTGTCGATATCCACCACCGCAAATTCCTTAGACACGAGACAATGGTCAATAGGGATCATCGCGAACGGCAGTTGCCTCGGCCAGGTAGGAACGATGCCGAATCCGTAGCGCGTATTCATAAGGCCGGTGTCTTGCTCGAGCCGATCGTAGTGATGCCCCCACATTGTCGTATTCAGGTCGCCGACGAGAACCCTCGGCCCCGCGATCGAAGTGATTACCGCAGCGATGCTCGTCAGCTGCTCATTGCGCGCGTCGAATCCGTCTCTGCCGAGCGGGGGAATCGGGTGTGTCGTCACAAAGTTCACGGTTCGGCCGGCCACGGATTGCCGCAGCACCAGGGACGGGAAGCCAAAAGGCGGGCTGTCGATCTTTTCCACGCTTAGCAGCGGATCGCGAGCGTAGACTGCAATGCCGAAATTGTCACTGCGCGCTATCGCGTACCGGTGCGGGTAGCTGATCTGCAGTCGATCCATGGCCGCGACCCACCGGTCCGTGACTTCCTGCAGAAAAACAATGTCAGGTTGTTCTGATTCGACGAGCTCAATCAGCTTTCGTGTATTGGCGTTGCCGCTATAGACGTTCGCCAGCAGCAGTTCGATTTGTGGATCGGCGTCTGCGTGAGTGCTGGTGCCTGCGAGGTACCACGTTGCGACCGGCAGAGCGTTGATAGCCGTAATGACGAGCATCAGGCCGGCCCAACGACGGCTGCGCAAGGCGATCAATGACAGGCAGAGAACCATTGAGACGATCAGGTATTGGAGCCTGAAATGCGAAAACAGTTCGAGATAGCGATGCAGCGAGTCGGCCAGTGTGGCCAGCGAAAAAATTGTGGTGACCACGGCTGCCGCCTGCAACAGGCCGACGAAGCTCGGCCGGCGCGTTACAAACCGCATACCGGACAGTCGTCGCGCTTCGCAACGGCGACAGCGCGACGTTCACCGCTCAGGGCATCGAACAGGCGCAGTACGCCGCGCCTGGACTCGATACCCGCCAGGTACTTGAGCGCCTCGATGGCCATGATCGTCCCGATCGCACCGGGTACCGG
>CAMYMP010000472.1 GCA_947259435.1 uncultured Woeseiaceae bacterium | reverse complement strand
AGGGCGCGCCGGACAACGAGGTTGAACGCGCCTACATCAAGACGGTCGACAACGGCTTCTGGGTCGTCCGCGCGACCGGCGAGCTGCTCATTCCGAAAGGCAGACGGATCAAGCTGGGATTCTCACGTCGCGAGGACGAATACCGGCTGTGGAATGATGGTAAATTGATCGCGACCTACCGCAAGGAAGACGGGTATCCGGCGGCGCCGCTGCAACTCAGGCTGACCAACGCGGCCATCCGGATTCATCGCCTGGAAGTGCGGACGGGCAGACAAAGAAGAGCGAACCAATAACATCGGTCCTATCGCATCGAATTTCGGGGGAGTGACATGAATTTACTAGGTAAGTGGCAGTTTGCATTTGCATCGCTTGCGCTTTTGTTTGCAGCCGGTGTTCAGGCCCAGGACGACGAGCCGACCATGATCCCGGCGCCCGAGCGGGGCGAAGGTGACGGCGAGGGTCCATTCAGCCGCCTGATCATCCGCGGCGCAACCCTGATCGACGGCAGCGGCGCGCCGCCCATCGGCCCGGTCGACATCGTGATCGAAAATAACCGCATCGTCGAAGTGGAATCGGTCGGTTACCCGGGGCTCGAGATCGATGAAGACGAGCGGCCGACGGATGCGACCCGCGAAATCGACGCGCACGGCCAGTACGTGATGCCGGGCATCATCGATATGCACACCCATACCGGCGGCAGCACGAAAGCACCGCATGCCGAATACACTTACAAACTCTGGATGGGCCACGGCATTACCGCAGTACGCGGCGTGCCGAGCGGCGACCTCGAGTTCTCGATCAGTGAGAAGAACCGCAGCGCGAAGAATGCAATTGTCGCACCCAGGATCTTCTCCTATCACACGCTGGGCTCGGGGAAAAAATACGAGGACACTAAAATACTCACCCCCGAGGCGGCGCGGGAGTGGGTCCGTTACATCGCTGCCGCGGGCGCGGACGGCCTCAAGCTAAGCTCGCACCGGCCGGCCATCATGGAAGCGCTGCTCGACGAGGCGAAGAAACACGGCCTGGGATCGACGGCGCACCTCAGCCAGCTGGGCGTTGCGCAGATGAATGCCCAGGACGCCGCAAGACTCGGCCTCGGTACGCTGACGCATTACTACGGTTTGTTCGAGGCCATGTACGAGAACAACGACGTGCAGCCGTGGCCGGTCGACATGAATTACAACAACGAGCAGCACCGCTTTGGCCAGGTCGCGCGGCAGTGGAAGCTGATTGCGGGGCGCGACTCCGAAAAGTGGAACGCGTTACTTACCGAATTCAAGGAACTCGGCTTCACGCTCGACCCGACTTTCGGCATCTACTCCGCGGGCCGCGACGTCATGCGGGTAAGAAACGCAGACTGGCACAAGGAATACACGCTGCCGACACAGTGGGATTACTACACGCCGAATCGCGAAAGCCACGGTGCGTACTGGTTCTACTGGACAACCGAGGACGAGGTTGCGTGGAAGAACTTCTACAATGTATGGATGCAGTTCGTTAACGACTATAAGAACATGGGTGGCCGTGTCACCGTCGGTTCCGACTCGGGATTCATCTACCAGCTCTATGGATTCGGCACGATACTCGAGATGGAGATGCTGCAGGAGGCCGGCTTTCATCCGCTCGAAGTCGTTCGCTCGGCAACGATGTCTGGCGCAGAGGCACTGTTCGAACCCAAAGGGAAAGAAATCGAATTCGGCGTGATTCGCCCGGGCCTGCTGGCCGACCTCATCGTCGTCAGGGAGAACCCGCTCGAAAACCTGAAGGTGTTATACGGCACCGGCACAGTTCGTCTCAACGACGAGACGGGTCTTCCGGAGCGGACAGCCGGTATCCGCTACACCATCAAGGACGGCATTGTCTACGATGCTGAAAAGCTGCTTGCCGATGTGAGGCGGATGGTTGCCGAGCAAAATGCGGAGCGCGGTGCGCTAACCGAATACTGATGACAGATGTCGCCCCGGTCATACAGGTCAGCGACCTGTGCAAATCCTATGGCAATGATTTTGAGGCACTGAAGAACATCAATCTCGAAATCAGCGAAGGCGAGATCTTTGCGCTGCTCGGTCCGAACGGAGCCGGCAAGACGACGTTGATCAACATCATCTGCGGCATCGTCAACAAATCGTCGGGCAGGGTGCTTGTCAATGGCTACGACAATGTTGACGATTACCGGCAGGCCAGGTCGCAGATCGGCCTCGTGCCACAGGAGTTGTCGAGCGAGAGCTTCGAGTCCGTCCACGCAACCGTCAGCTTCAGTCGTGGCCTGTTCGGCAAGCCGCCCGATCCTGCACACATCGACAAAGTGCTGAGGTCGCTGTCGCTTTGGGACAAGCGCGATAACATCATCCTGACCTTGTCGGGCGGAATGAAACGCCGTGTACTGATTGCGAAGGCGCTGGCCCACGAACCGAGAATTCTGTTCCTCGACGAGCCGACTGCGGGCGTCGATGTCGAGCTGCGCCAGGACATGTGGGACGTCGTCCGCGAGCTGCGCGATTCCGGCGTGACGATCATCCTGACGACGCATTACATCGAAGAAGCCGAGCAGATGGCGGACCGCATCGGCGTCATCAACCACGGCGAGATTATCCTCGTGCAGGAAAAACGTAAGCTCATGCGTGAGCTCGGTAAGAAGCAGCTGATCC
>CAMYMP010000471.1 GCA_947259435.1 uncultured Woeseiaceae bacterium | reverse complement strand
TGCCGATGGGTATGTCGGCCCAGGTCGCGCACCCCGATACCTGGCAGCGACCGGAGCGCAAGCTGCCCGAATACGCCCCGGTTGCAGAGGCAGATTTGACGTTTCGTCGTGGTAAAGACGGCTTCGATCGCAGCGTCATGCCGCCCGCAGGCGTAAACCCGAATGTCATCCTCCCCGAGATCTGGCGTGGCCAGCTCGACAACGGCATTCGCGTACTGGGCGCCGTCAACGCCGAAACGCCCACCGTAGCGATACGGCTGGCTATCGAGGCCGGTCAGCAACATGAATCCCTTGCAAAGCTCGGACTCGCTTCCGTGACGGCTGCAATGATGAACGAGGCGACAACCAAGTCGAGCAATGAAGAGCTGAGTAATCGGCTGCGGAAACTCGGTTCAAGCGTGAGGTTCGGAGCCGGCGATAGCGATACCGTGATGTCGATTCGCAGTCTCAGCGAAAACATCGACGAGACTCTGGCGATTGCCGCGGAAATGCTGCTGTCACCGAAGTTCGCTCCCGATGATTTTGCTCGAGTCAAAGCAAGGTATGCGCAGATCATCGAACACAACAAGAAAGAGGCGGCGACGACGGCAAACGACGTTTACCAGCTGCTGCTTTTCGGCAAAGACAACAGTTTCGCATACGCGGATATCGGCACCGAAACGACGATTGCTGGTCTAACGCTGGACGACGTCAAAGCGTTTTATGCCGAGCATTACTCGCCGCGTATTGCCAGCATCATTGCCGTAAGCGACATGCCGCGAGACACGCTGCTGAAAAAGCTCGCTGTTTTTGAATCCTGGCAGGGTTCGGACGTAGCAGAAGCCGCGCTGCAGCCGTTTCCGGAATCTGGGGAGACGAGGATTTACCTCGTCGACAAACCGGATGCCGCCCAATCGGAGGTCCGTATCGGCAAGCGCTCTCTCAAGTACGACGCGACGGGCGAGTTCTACCGCGCCGGGTTGATGAACTACGTGCTCGGTGGTGCCTTCAATAGTCGTATCAATCTCAACCTGCGTGAAGATAAAGGCTACACCTACGGTGCGCGTTCGTACTTCAGGGGTGAAGAAGACTACGGCAGTTTCACGGCGTCGGCCGGTATTCGGACCGATGCGACAGGTGACGGCATCGTCCAGTTCGAGCGCGAAATTCGCGCTTATGCCGAGGACGGCATCACCGAAGAAGAGCTCGGTTTTACACGAAGGGCGCTGGGACAGCGCGATGCTCGACGTTACGAGACGCCTTCGCAAAAGCTCGGCTTTTTGTCGAGGATCCTGGAATTTGACCTCGATGACGATTTCGTCGACGTGCAGAGCCGGATCCTGGCCGCTATCGGCGAGCAGGAACTGAACAATCTCGCAGCCAAGCACCTGTCAATGGACGATATGATTATCGTTGTCGTGGGTGACAAAGCGGTGATACTGCCGCAGCTACAGGATCTCGGTTACGAAATCGTCGAGCTGGACGCCACCGGTCGTGAGATTGCCGGATAGGCGTCTGACTATTCGCCGAAATTAAACGGAATTCGGAACGTCAGGTCTGTATCAGGGGCGTCGTCGGTCGTGCCGATTCCGATCGCGAGGTTGAGTGGCGGTCCGTCAGTCAGTCGCAACGAGTAACCGATTAAAAGTTTGCCGATCGTAACGTCCGATCCCGCAATGCTCCGGTCCGCTGCGGTCTCGATACGAGTTCTTGTGAACTGATCCAGCGCGTAACTGATGCTCAACGAAGAATTCTCGTTTAGTCCAAGGCCTATTCCAAAACTCGCGCGGATAGCGTCGCCCGGATCGACCCTGCCAAAACCGAGAATATTGCCTTCGTCATCGAGCGATGTACCTTTGTCATCCTCGAGAGTCCACAGATAGCCTATGCTGCCGAAAAACACGACCGGATCGGATGGATAGATGAACGTCAAGCTGGGATTCACGCTCCAGAAGCCGGACCCGGTGGGCAGTTCCGTAGCAAACTGTGGTTCGTCCGAAAAACTCGACACGGTAGCGATCTCAAACGGATCAGTCCCGGTATTCGTCTTGACCCGAAGGTTGCCAACCAGGAATGGCGATGTTGGCTTGCGGCGCTTGAACTGGTAACGCAATCCCAGGTCAATATCGCCGCGTCCGTCACCCTGAGCCTTGAATACCCTATCTTCCACGGCACCCGTCAGAAACTCTCGCGACCGCGTTGCGTCGTCGCGATATACCCAGGGCACCGAAAGCTCAGCTTCGAGGCGATTCGTCAATCCGTATCGGGCCGTTAGCCGCGCTGTGTACGTGTCTCGGTCAGCTTCGACGACGTCGATAATACCGACCAGCAGCGCCGGCAGGATCGTAAAACCTTCAATTGCAATCCTGTTGACGGATGAATAGGTGAATCCCATCGACGGTTCCAACGTCAGCCGGCCCTTGGGTGTCAGGACACCGCCAACGTCATCGCTTACGCGGGGCAGATCCGGCATCGCCTGTTGTTGCGCTTCGAGCTGCTCCTTGCGCTCGGTTGCAACCTCGACGGCCTCGGGGTCAACGTCAGCAACATCCATGCCGCCACGGTATTGCTCGAGATCGTCAATCTGATACATCAGGAGCTCGAGCTGCCGCCTCTGACGATCAATCGTGTCCATCTTATCCAGCAGTTCGGAGTACTGGGCGTTGACTTCCTCC
>CAMYMP010000470.1 GCA_947259435.1 uncultured Woeseiaceae bacterium | reverse complement strand
CGTGCACCCATCGCCTTGGCGATTTCGACGGCGGTTATGCCGACACCGCCCGCTGCGCCAAGGACGAGCAGCGTTTCGCCGGGCTGCAGGTTCGCGCTTTGCTTTAGTGCGTGATAGCTAGTGCCATACGTGACCGAGAAACCCGCCCCCTGCTCGAAGCTCAGGTCTTCGGGCAATGGCGCCGTCGCGTGCACGTCCGCGACGCACTTCTCCGCGAACGCACCACAGGTGGTGTTGATAATGACTTTGTCACCAACAGCGAACTGCGTGACGCCGGTACCCACCGCCGAAACCACGCCAGCCGCTTCGTTGCCAGGAACGAACGGCGGCGGAATCTTGACCTGATACTTGCCGGCAATTACGAGCACGTCCGGGAAGTTGATGCCTGCCGCCTCAATATCGACAAGGACCTGGCCCTTGCCTGGCACCGGGTCGTCGTGCTCTTCGATGACGAGCGACTCGGGTGGGCCGTATTCCTTACAGACCAGCGCACGCATCAGGCGACCTCGAATAGCGACGCTGCCCCCTGGCCGCCACCGATGCACATCGTGCACACGACATACTTCGCACCGCGGCGTTTGCCCTCGATAAGAGCGTGACCGACCATACGGGCGCCCGACATGCCGTAGGGATGGCCAATGGAGATCGCGCCGCCGTCGACGTTAAGGATTTCATCAGGAATGCCGAGCGTGTCGCGGCAGTAAAGCACCTGCACGGCAAACGCCTCGTTGAGTTCCCATAGATCGATGTCGTCCATCGTCAGGCCGTTGCGCTCGAGCAGTTTTGGTACGGCAAACACGGGGCCGATACCCATTTCGTCGGGTTCGCAACCCGCGACTGACGTGCCGCGATAGATGCCCATCGGCTCGAGTCCGCGCTTCTGGGCAACGCTGGCTTCCATGACGACAGACGCCGAGGCACCGTCGGATAACTGGCTGGCGTTGCCCGCCGTGATGAACCCGTTTTCGCGGACCGGATTCAGTCCGGCGAGACCTTCGAGTGTCGTAGATGGCCGGTTGCCCTCGTCTTTCTCGAGCACCACGTCTTCGAACGTGATCTCTTTCGTCTCTTTGTTCATCACGCCCTTGTTCGAGGGCAGCGGCACGATCTCGTCATCGAAATGTCCGGCCTCCTGGCCCGCGGCGGTTCGCTGTTGGCTTTGCAGCGCATACTCGTCCTGCGCCTCGCGGCTGACGTTATAGCGATTCGCAACGACTTCGGCCGTGTCGATCATCGGCATGAGAACATGCTCATGCATTTCGAGCAGACGTGGGTCTTTTCCGCGGTACAAATTCATGTGTTCGTTTTGCACCAGGCTGATTGACTCGAGTCCGCCACCGACCATGATATCGACGTTGTCACAAATGACGGTTTTTGCGGCCATCGCAATCGCCATCATGCCCGAAGAGCACTGCCGATCGACGGTCATGCCGGCCGTCGTCACCGGCAGACCGGCCGCCAAAGCAATTTGCCGGCCGATGTTGTGGCCCTGCGTGCCCTGCGGCAGCGCGCAGCCCATCATGACATCTTCTACTTCGGCTGGATCGAGGCCGGCACGCTCGACGGCGTGTTTGACCGCATGTCCGCCGAGTGTCGGCGCTTCGGTGTTGTTGAACGCGCCGCGATAGGCCTTGCCGATCGGCGTGCGCGCTGTCGATACGATTACTGCTTCTCTCATTAGTTTTATCCTCTGCCGAGTTATTCGGACAAGTCAATTCCCAGTTTCTGGGCAGCTTTGGTCGCAAATTTCGTGGACTGTTCGAATCCGCTTGTGAGTTCCTTCATGCCGGCCTCATCATCGAGCGTCGACCAGGCCGCCGCAACACCTTCGGGTGTCAGTTTGTCAGGCAGCAAGTTAACGCCGTCCGTCTCAAAGCCCTTGAACACGGCGAAGCTGCCACCGCCTGCCCCGAGGACCTTGCGGCTGGGTGCGCCCTCGCTGGCGAGGAAAACGACACCAGGGCTGACAGACTCGGGCGACAGGAGTTTGTAAACCGGCTCCGGGAACAGGCCGGCGGTCATCGCCGTACCGGCTGTCGGGGCCAGGCAATTGACATGGATATTGTTCTTTGCGCCTTCGAGATGCAGGGTATTCATCAAGCCGACCATCGCCATCTTGGCCGCCCCGTAGTTGGACTGACCGAAGTTGCCATACAGACCCGAACTTGAGGTAGTGAAGACGATGCGCCCGTAGTTCTGCTCGCGCATGACTTCCCACACAGCCTTGGTACAGTTGGCGGTACCCATCAAATGAACTTCAACAACGAGGCGGAAATCCTCGATCGGCATTTTGAGGAACGTTTTGTCACGCAGGATGCCGGCGTTGTTGATCAGGATATCGACACGCCCCCACTTAGCCATTGCCTTTGCGACCATGTCGTTGACCTGGTCGGCGTTAGCGACGTTGGCGCCGTGGCTCATCGCCTCGCCACCGGCTTCCTTGATCTCGGCGACCACGGCGTCGGCGTTTTCCGATCGTCCGCTCTCGTCGCCGAGATCGTTGACAACGACCTTTGCGCCGCGTTCAGCCAACGCAAGGGCATGACACCGGCCGAGTCCCTGGCCGGCACCTGTAACGATGGCAACCTGGCCATCAAGTCGGATACTCATTTCTCGCCTCTTCCTTAAATTTTGTCGTGTTAAGCAACAACCATCATTG
>CAMYMP010000469.1 GCA_947259435.1 uncultured Woeseiaceae bacterium | reverse complement strand
CGGCGGCGACAAGGGCATGGGCAAACTCGCGCTGCACTTTGCGCAAACGGGCCACACGCGCATGGCCGTGAAGATCTATCCCGACGGCCGCCACGAAATGCTGAACGAGACGAATCGCGACGCGGTTACACAGGATTGGCTGGACTGGATCGGAACGAACCTGCGTCTGGCATAAAAAAAGCCCCGCTCGAATAGAGCGGGGCTTTGCACGGTCTTGAAACCGTTTGTTGCTCGCGATCTTATTCGGCGGTATAGCGCAAACGCAGATACCAGAACCCGCCACCGAAGCCCATCGGCGACGTGACCGGATACTCCGCACCCACGACGGATGCCCAGGGGTTCTTGTCCGGGTATTCGTCGAACAGGTTCTGCCCGCCCAGCGTTACGGCCAGGTTGTCCGTGAAGTTATAGCCGAGCTCGGCGTCAACCGTGAACTCCGCACCGGCCTCGATCGGCAACGTGCCGTCGTCGAGATGCGCCTCGTAGTAGTCGCCATAGTAGTTCACGCGTACGAGTGCGCGCCAGTCACCCTGCAGATGACTGCCGGTCAACGCGAAACGCGTATCGGGGAGGTTGTCCTCGAGCTGTCGCACGCGCGTGTCGCCGATGATATCGGGATTGAAGCTGTCGACTTCCGTGTCCGTCCAGTTGTAGGTGAACGAGAAGTCGGTATCTCCGCCGAACAGCTCCGCACTCGTCGTCGCAACGAGGTCAACGCCCTGCGTCGTCGTGTCGAAGTCGTTCGTGAAGAAACGCACACCTGTGAAGCTCTGTGCATCGACGATACCGAGCGCCAGCAGTTCAGCAATATCCTGAGGCGTGAGTATCTGGGTCGTCGTCAGCGCAATCCGATCCTCGACTTCGATGTTGAAGTAGTCGACGGTCAGATCAACCGGACCTAGCGAGGCGATGAAGCCTGCCGTGAAGTTGGTCGACTCTTCGGGATCCAGCGGCACGCCGCCTTTCTGCACCGAAATCGGGTTCGTCGGCGGCAACGTCGCTTCGTCGGCCAGCATGCCGTTCGTGAAGGCCGTCGTTACGTTGAGGACGTTCGTCTGGCCCACGGTCGGTGCGCGGAAGCCCGTGCTGGCCGCACCGCGAATCGCGAAGTTGTCGGTGACCTGCAACCGACCCGACAGTTTCGCGTCAGTCGTGTTGCCAAAATCATCGAATTCCTCGAAACGCACGGCGAAACCGGCCAGGAAGTTATCGGTAACGTCAGCCTCGAGGTCGAGGTAGGCCGCGAAGCTGCCGCGATCGAACTTGCCGGCACTCTCGGGCTTGAAGCCCGGGAAGCCGTTCGAGCCGATGCCGAAGCCCTGCGATGGCAGATCGCTCTCGGTATCGATGAAGAACGAGTTCTTATCGCCCGGCTTGATTTCGAACTGCTCGACGCGGTACTCGAGACCGAATGCGACGTTCAGCGGCGATGCAAAGTTGGCGAAGTCGACCGGATACGAAAAATCCGCGTTGACGTTGCGTTCGCTCTGCACGTAGCTGCCCGGCGTGAATACGCGTGGCATAAGGAGTTCCTGCTTCGCCAACTGCGGGTTCACGGTATTGGCGATGAAGTACTCGACGTCGTTGCGGCCGTAGGACGCGCTGAGGTCGTACATCAGGCCGTTCGTCAGCTCGCCCCGGGTACCGCCCGTAATCGATCCGTCGATGACCTTGCCGCCGAACTGCGGCGTGAAGCCGCCTGGTTCGAGCAGATTGAATGCCCAGCAGTTCGGGTCGGCATCGACGGCTGCCAGTGCGGCAGCATCCGGCACATTGTTGACGATTTCCACAACCGGGCAGCCGACACCGTCGTCGCTCGGGCCGAACGTGAAGTCGGCGACCAGGATCGAGTCGTTGCCGTTCGGAAGTATCGGACCGTCATTGATACCGCCGCGAGTGTTCGGATTACGGAAGAAGAAGCCACCTTCGACTTCGCGCTCGCCCCAGTTACCGAAGATGTACGCTTCATTGTTGTTACCGAGGTCGAGACCGGCATTGGCCCAGAACTTGAAGTCATCGCGAACTTCGGGAGCACCCCAGATCTGTGCTGCGGGTTGCCTGACCGCGGTATTACCCGCATCGATCAATCCCTGCGCGTCGCCGCGCTGGATGCTGCGGCTGGTCGGATCCGACTCGCGAATTTCGCCGGTAACGTTGAAGTAGCCGTTATCGGAAAGCGGCAGACCCCAGTTGACGGCAACTGTCATGGACTCGCCGTCGCCCTCGAAGTGCTCACCGTACTTGGCTTCGATGATCGCGCCTTCGGAATTGTCACGCAGCACGAAGTTGATCACGCCGGCGATGGCGTCGGAGCCGTACTGTGCCGATGCGCCGTCACGCAGGACTTCGACCTGCTTTAGCGCAAGTCCCGGGATATTGCCCAGATCCGGCCCCTGCGAACCGTCCGCGATGCCGCCGCCCAGAAACGCGATGACCGCGGAGCGATGCATGCGCTTGCCGTTGATGAGCACGAGCGTCGAGTCCGGCGACAGGCCGCGCAGGTTGGCCGGACGAACGATCGTCGCGGCGTCACTGATCGGCTGCTGGTTAACGTTGTACGACGGAATCGCGCCACGCAGCAGGGCGTCCATGTCGGAACCTCCCTGGTTGATGAAGTCCTCGCCGCTGATTACGTCGATCGGAACTGCTGAGTCGGTCAC
>CAMYMP010000468.1 GCA_947259435.1 uncultured Woeseiaceae bacterium | reverse complement strand
AAGAGACAACCAGCGCCTGCTCGGAACGCTGACGCATTTGCGCGACATCGGTAACACGGTCATCGTGGTCGAGCACGATGAAGAAGCGATACGGTCAGCAGACTATGTCGTCGATCTCGGCCCGGGCGCGGGCGTACACGGTGGCAAGGTTGTCGTCGCCGGCACGCCGGACGAAGTACAAAAGAGCTCCGCATCACTGACCGGTCAGTACCTGTCAGGAAAACGCAAGATTCCCGTGCCCGCAGAGCGCACTCCGGCGAATCCCGATCGCCAGATCACGATTGTCGGCGCGACCGGTAACAACCTCAAAAACGTCAATGCCGCGATTCCCGTCGGCCTGATGACCTGCGTCACGGGCGTATCCGGATCGGGCAAATCGACGCTGGTCAACGACACCCTGTATAAAGCGGTTGCCGACCTTTTGAACCGGAGCAGCCGTAATCCCTCGCCGCACAGGGAAATTTTGGGTCTTGACCTGATCGACCGCGTCATTGATATCAGCCAGAGTCCGATTGGCCGCACACCGCGCTCCAACCCGGCAACCTACAGCGGACTGTTCACACCAATACGGGAATTGTTCGCCGGCACGCAGGAATCGCGTTCGCGCGGTTACATGCCGGGCCGCTTCAGCTTCAATGTCAAAGGCGGTCGCTGCGAACCGTGTCAGGGCGACGGTGTCATCAAGGTCGAAATGCACTTCCTGCCGGATGTATACGTGTCCTGTGACACTTGCCGCGGCAAACGCTACAACCGCGAAACACTCGAGATTCGTTACAAGGGCAAGAACATACACGAAGTACTCGAAATGACCGTGGAAGACGCCGCCGTGTTCTTCCAGAATGTGCCGGTCGTCTTCCGCAAATTGCGAACGCTTATGGATGTCGGCCTTACTTACATCCGGCTCGGGCAAAATGCGACGACCTTGTCGGGGGGCGAAGCGCAGCGGGTAAAACTTGCCAAAGAGCTCTCGAAACGCGATACGGGCAACACGCTGTACATTCTGGATGAACCAACGACCGGGCTGCACTTCCACGATATCGAGCAGCTGTTGGGCGTTCTGCACCGGCTACGCGATCACGGCAACACCATCGTCGTCATCGAGCATAATCTCGACGTCATCAAGACCGCCGACTGGATCATCGACCTGGGTCCTGAAGGAGGCGACGGTGGTGGCGAGATTATTGCGACCGGAACGCCGGAAGACGTCGCCGCCAATTTGCATTCATTTACCGGTCAGTATTTGAAACCGCTTGTCGAAAGCTCTCGCGAATCGGTCGGCAGCACGCGCGTCGGTACGTAGGTACAGCGACGGTTCGATCAGCTCGAGTTCCATGAGCAGGAAGCTATCGCCGGCATCACGCACGAAGTCAGCTCGAACGTAAACCGGTTGTGGATCGATCAGCGCGAGCAGGCGTTGTGCCGTTTCGACCTGGATGTTCGTGGCCGTGATTGCCTTTATGTCGGCGCCGTGCTCTTCCTGACATCGAAAGTCGCCCGGCTCCGGTGTTTTGAGAATCGCGTGACTGTACTCGCCGCCAAAAAAGAACAGCGAATATTCGCCCTCGCTCTGCACGTTCTGCATGAATGGCTGTACGAAAAAAGGACGCCCATCGAATGTCTTTTGCAGATGCCTGGCGAGGTCGATGTCGTCGAACCAGATGCTCGGCACAATCGCGGCGCCGCGCGCTTCGAGATCACGCAGGTAGGTCTTCGTAAGCGTCCATTTGACGAGCGACAGCGAATTCAGCAGGTGTGCCGAGGACGCGTCGATAGTTTCGAGTACGTGCATGAAGAGCTCTGCATCTTGCGGGTAATCCCAGGGCGTGCAGATGTAAACGGCATCGAATTCGTTCCAGTCGATTGACGTGTCGCGCCACGGCACTGTGTCGACGCACCAACCCAGCGCCGCCATCGCATCGAAGCTCAGCTCATAATCCGTGACAAAATCGCCCGGATCGTGCATCGTCAGGTAAGCACATCGTTTCACCCGGCGCATAGTACTCGATCCGCGCAGGGCGTAGAATGATTAGCGGCCGCAGCGTCAAGAAACGAGAAAAAGTTATTAAAAACAGAGCGTTATCGTTATCGAAAAACCTGATTGCAGCGGTTCTTTTAGCCGTGTCGATCGCGAGCGCAGCTGCCGAACAGGAAGCGGATGCCGTGCAACTGTATTCTGAGCGAGCCGGCGGACCGGTACTGACAAGAGAAGGTGCGGCACACTTTGCACGCCTCGCCCTCGACTGTATTCACAAGGAATACCCGAACAAGCTTAACCAGGTGTTGCCAAGTGACGAGTTCCTGCTGTCACCGGCCGCACTGCATCCTGCGTTCTACGGCTGCTTCGACTGGCACTCGTCCGTACACGGCCACTGGATGCTCGTGAAACTGCTCAAGGCGTTTCCGGATATCAAAGATCGCGAGAAGATCGTCGCGGGACTCGCCATATCGCTGACCGCCGAAAATATCGCGGGCGAAGTTGCCTACTTCGACAACGAGTCGGGTAGTTGGGAACGAACCTACGGCTGGGCCTGGCTGTTGCAATTGGCGATGGAACTCAATACGTGGTCCGATCCGCTCGGAGTAAAACTGGGCAACAATCTCGAGCCGCTGACGCAATTGGTTCGCGACAAGTTCATCGAATTTCTGCCGCGGCAAGAGTATCCGATTCGAACCGGCGTGCACCCGAACACGGCTTTCGGCCTGTCGTTCGCCCTCGACTACGCGCAATCGGCGAAGGACGAGGAACTAATCGATTTGCTTGTATCCAGTGCGCGTCGTTACTACTTGAGTGACAAAGATTGTCCACTATCCTGGGAGCCGAGCGGCGAGGACTTTTTGTCACCGTGTTTCGAGGAAGCCGCTTTGATGGCACGTGTGCTGTCGAGTGCAGAGTACGGCACCTGGTTGAACGAGTTTTTGCCCGAACTGTCCGCCGCCGGCGCGCTGGCTCCGGCTAACGTCAGCGATCGGTCGGACCCGAAGATCGTGCATCTGGACGGACTTAATCTTAGCCGCGCCTGGAATCTGCAGGTCATAGCATCGAAAACTGTCACTGCCGGTACAGCAGCCCGATTACGCGCCTGGGCCACGGATCACCTCAACGCGTCGTTACCGTATGTTGCGAGCGTCCACTACGAAGGCTCACACTGGCTCGGCTCATTTGCCGTCTATGCGCTGACCCGCAGCGGCTGAGGTCTCGGCTGCACGGCTCCCGTCCGCGGCGAAGCTGCCCGTTCTGAGGAAGCGAATGGTCAGCTCGATCGGCTCCTGCATTTTCATGATGTAGGCATGCGAATGCGCGACCGTGGCGTGATCCTGCATGCCTTCGAGCTTGGTGTCCTCCACGGACACGCGGCCATCGTCGGGATCAGGCAGGATGGCGGACGTGACCGGATCGATCGTTCGCGTCCCTGCGATGACCCCGAGCTCGAAATCGGCTGGTCCAAGTGCCAGCGGCACGCTGCCCTCGCCTTTGCCGAGCTGCCGGCCGGTCGGACCGTTGATCCAGTCATACCCGGGCACCTTGGTCATTTCGTCAGCAGCGACGCTGCCCTGGTTCGGCGGCGCAAGCATGACAACGCGCCCCAGTTCAGGAATCTCGTGCATGGACAAATACTGACGAATGAGTATGCCGCCGAGCGAGTGCGCAACAAAATGGATCGAATCGGTGTCGGGCCGCGCGCGGCAATACTCGAGCCCCTGCTCGATGACCATTGGTGCAAGCGCCTCGATCGTGTAATCGCGCGACGGATAGTCGACGTTCACCGCGTCAAACCCGTCGTCGAGCAACGCCTCGTACATCTCTTCCATCGATGACGCCGTGCGAATCAGACCGTGCAGCACAACCACGCATTCCGATGCGACGCTGACAGACGCAAAAAACAGCACGGCGAGCGCGGCAACAAAACGCAGCGTGACTCTCATCCTCCCACGAACCCCGCCGCGCGCAGCTGCCGATCATGCAACCGGCTCAGCAGGATCAGCGCAGCCACGGCGCCGAGCAGTGCAAACCACATATCGGACTGCGTATCCCATACATAGCCCTGGGTACCGAGAAATGCGTCAGCTGCCTCGTCAGACAGCAATGCCACCCACCACTCAAGCAGTTCGTACGTCGCGCTGATCGCCAGGCCGCCGGTACGAAGCCTTGTGCAAAGTGACCGAGCTTGTCGTAGTCGTTACGGCTCTGATCGAACGCGTCCCGTATCCAGTCGCCGAGCGGTACCTCGGCGTACGTGTAGTGGCCACCGACCATGAGAATGATGCAGTGAATCAGGATCAGGACATACGTTAGTCGCGTCAGCGGAAACCGCTCACGCGTGAACCACAGTACGGCCGCCGCGACGACCGCGGGCGCAACCTCGAGCATCCACGTCGGATAGTCGTGCGGAGCGATCCCGGACCAGACCAGGACCGCGACAAATACTGCACTCCAGGCCGTCTGCAGGTTTCGATCGATCATTCGCTACTCTCGGGCAGCCGAATTTCCGCACCGGCCCGCGTTCGCCACAGGCCCTGACTGGAGAAACACTGCCAGACCCAAGGCAACCAGCGCAGCAACGCGAAGCTCAGCCACAGCGCCCATGCAAGTATCAGCACTTTGTAAATCCACATCGGCACCGAAAAAGCGGTGGCCGTCGGCAAGTCTGAATCGCTGCGATCGGCAAACCAGATCAGGGTGTTGCCGTAGGAACCGTTACCCGTCACGTTCATGTCCGGCGTGCCCAGGAGACCCATCGGCAGACTCGTGACAATCGATCCGAGCGCAATGACCGTGATAATGGCGATCCCGACCTGCAGCGCATCGAATCGCCACCAGGACAGATCATCGAATTGCCAACGCCTGCGCGCGCCGCAAGCCAGCAACCAGACAATGACGAG
>CAMYMP010000467.1 GCA_947259435.1 uncultured Woeseiaceae bacterium | reverse complement strand
GTTTTGTACTCAGCGGGAATGACTTCCAGCGTGGTCGTGGCTTCCTTAATTAGTACGCTCTCCTCGATAATCTCGTATTCGGCCGGTACAACTTCCTCTTTGGTTTCCGCAGGTTTGATCAGAACGCGCTCTTGAATGGTTTCGAACACCGCCGGAATTTCGATTGTCTGCATGATTGCGGGCTTGACCAGTATTTGCTCCTCGACAATCTCGTATTCAGCAGGTACAACTTCCAGGTCGATTGCCGCTGGCTTGATCATCACACTCTCTTGAAAAGCCTCGTACTCTGGCTTTGTGAATTTCCATGCATAGCACTCACCTGGCTTCGAGTCGGGAGGTGTCAGGCCACTGCTGTTGGCGGTCCCGCTCATCTGCGCCGCCACTGACTCCGCTGCTAACCGCGCTTTTTCAGCGTCCAGCTGTAACTGTTGCTGCGCAAGTGCTTCGTCTTTGCGAGCCAGCTCTGCCTTCAGCGACTCAATTTCAGAGGCCGCTGCGTTCGTCGAGGCACTCCGATCGCCCCATGGTGTGCTAGCGCAGCCTCCGAGTACAAAAGTCGCCAGAGCAACAATTAGCATTATTATTAGTTTGTTTTTCATTGCGCAAAATCCTCACATTATTTTTTCGCGTGCAGTCCCCCGTCCATTCCGGCGGCTGCGATTCCTGGCCTGGAATGCGAAAGTTTATCATCCGACCCGTGCCCTGATTCAGGCAGCTGCCTACAGCGGTGGACCGTATGCCCCCTGCCCCTTTTTCAGGCCAAGAATTAGGTCGAGGAAAATCTTAAAAGGCATTGATATAAAAGGAAAAATAAAATTGCCCCATGTTGCACGGTAACAAACGTTCACACGCAGCAGAAAGCGGTCAATTCTGGGCTGTGCCCTTAAAGTCTGATCCCCCCATTGCGGATTTTCAGAACATTCGAAAATAAGCAAACCGACCGGCTGCTGACGGCCACAAGCAGTCATTCGCCAGTTAGACGCCCCGTTACGTTCTTGACAGCGAATTTCTGAACGTTTGAGCTACTGCACATTGATTATTATTTTTCCCCGAGCGTGCCCCTCTTCCGAATACCGGATCGCTGCCGGAACCTCACTCAACGAGTAATGTCGGTCGATCACCGGTGTCACATGGCCAGCGTCCATGAGCCCACCCAGGGTGTCCAGATCTTCCTGGTGAAATTCGGCGAGA
The DNA here is from genome assembly GCA_947259435.1 of uncultured Woeseiaceae bacterium. Next base: position 1,481 of record CAMYMP010000467.1, on the reverse strand, counting down.
ATCATGCCGAATTCCTGATCCACGAACGGCGACAAAACGAGCGCCTTAACGGGCCTCATCAGTGGCCCAATCCAATTCCCTTTTTGCGCTCCGACGATAACGAAGGTGCCGTCGGGATCAAGAACTTTCCGGTTCGCCAGCAGCGAGTGATTGCCGACATTGTCGATGATCAGGTCGTATTGCTTTCCGCTTTCGGTGTAGTCCTCTTTGGTGTAGTCGAAGACGTGATCTGCGCCGATCGATTTAACCATCTCGACATTTCGTGTGCTGCATACGCCGGTCACCTCGGCGCCGAAATACTTGGCAATCTGCACAGCGAACGTCCCGACGCCACCCGACGCGCCGTTGATCAGGACTTTTTGACCCGCCTCCAGCTTGCCCTTGTCGCGAAGAGCCTGAAGTGCGGTGATGCCCGCTATCGGCACGGAAGCCGCCTGCTCAAATGTCACGCTGGCCGGTTTCAGGGCCAGCGCCCGGTCTTCACGAACCGTAACGTACTCGGCGAAAGCCCCGGTTTGCCCACTAAACACCGCGTCGCCGGGTTTGAATCGCTTCACGTTGCTGCCGACCGCCTCGACCGTTCCCGCAAAGTCCGCGCCCAATCTTGTGTTATCGGGTGCGCCCAGTCCGGACCCCAAGCGCATCACATATGGCGAGCCCCGCATGAAATGCCAGTCATACGGGTTGACGGAAGCCGCGTGGACCTTGACCAGGACTTCGTCGTCCGCGGGCACGGGCTTTTCGATGTCTTCGAGCTGCAGAACATCGGGTGACCCATAGCAACGATACACAATAGCCTTCATGAGCTCCGCTTGATCCGAGATTGTAGGCGCCGGTCCGCAGGCAGAGTTATAGCTCAGAACCAAAGCCAATGAGGCTAACGACACCGCCAGAAGAATCAGAATACCGTTCGCGATCTTGTAACGCAGCTTCATCGATCTATCTCCCGCAGCTCGGGCGTAAATATCTATACAACACAATGATACGCCAATTCTCCGCTATCATTGGCGGCTATTGTCCGGAAGACGAGCCAGTAGCGCCAATGCCACGACAAGAAACAGGACTTGCGCATCGCGAGCATGTGGTGCTCGGCATGGCCGCGGGCATGGGGGCGTTCTTCATGTTCACGGTCATGAACATGTTTGCCAAAGTGCTGAGTGACAATCACTCGGTCATCGAGATCGCGTTCTACCGCAACCTGATCGCGAGTGTGCCGTTTCTCATTATGATCTTCGCTTTTGGCCGTCGCGAGATTCTCGTACTCCGTACCAAGCCCACACTAGTCGGTCTTCGGGCAGTCATTGGTACGGTCAGCCTCACCGTCACCTTTGCGGCCTACTCGCTAATGCCGATGGCAGACACAACTGCACTGCTCTTCACGTCGTCATTATTCGTTCCGATATTGAGCGTCGTTTTTCTAAGAGAGTTGGTTGGCCCTTATCGATGGTCCGCCGTTGCCATCGGTTTCGCCGGCGTCGTCA
>CAMYMP010000466.1 GCA_947259435.1 uncultured Woeseiaceae bacterium | reverse complement strand
CGGCTTCGAGCTAAAGACATCGAGTGGGCTCGACAGGAAAATCGTCGACCTCTCGGTCGATAAAGATGGCACCGTATGGGCAACCGCTGCCAACACGCTGTTCAAGATCGATGGTCACGCACAGCCGGTCCAGTCTCCGGTCAGGCAGTTCAACGGCATCGATGGCGTCACGTCGCTGTTTGTCGATCGCGAGAACTCGCTGTGGCTATCGAGCGATTCCGGTCTCGTTCGCTTTCTCGGCGACCGGTTTCAGCAGTACCGGTTGCAGACAAGTACCGACACGGAGACCGTGTGGGGTATCTCCCAGGATCGGCATCGCCGGATGTGGTTCGGTACGCAGTCCAGGCTGCTGCTGCTCGATATCGACGAAAGCCTGAGTACCGTCGGTGCCGAATCCGGCGTTCCGGACGGCGTGGTGCGCGACGTCGCAGCGGACGGTAAAGGCAACCTCTGGTTTGGCGTCGGTGAACTCGGACTGTTTCGACTCGACGTGGATAAGTTGCACAGCCAGCACATCGGCGGCACCGAAGGTGCAGAGATTCTCGACATCAAAATCGCAAACGACGGTGCGATCTGGGTCACTACGATGGCATCGGGCATCTTCCGCTACGTCGCAACACAGCGGCAGCTGACGCGATTCGACGTGCCCGATCAGACATCGGTATACACAATCGATATCTGGCCGGATGGCAGTATCTGGTACGGTGCGGATGAGGTCGGGCTCGTACACCTCGTCTTGCGCGAAGATGAGGAGCACACGAACGTCATTTTCGGTGCCGACAGCGGCCTGCATAATCTGCTGTTCGACCATATCCGCCTGACGGCCGCTGACGAAGCATGGGTGGCCACTGAAGAAGGTGGCCTGTACCGATTCTCGGGTGGCAAGTTCAAAAACTATGGCGACAACACGCCACTCGCGGATCAGACCGTATACATCGTCGAGCCGCTCGACAACGGCAGTGTCGTCGTCGGCGGTGAACAGGGCCTGTATCAGTTCGTTCCGGGCAGGACAGGCATCACGCACTACAATCAGCTCGTCGGTTTTGTCGGACTCGAAACGAACGTGCACGCGACGTTTACCGATGCCGACGGCTATCTGTGGATAGGCACGATCAACGGCGCCACACGAATGGACGTCAGCAAACCGATGCCGACCGTGCCCGAGCCGTCGCCGACGATTGTCAGCGCAGAAACCGTTCTCGACCGCATGCCCGTCGAGAATATGCAGGAACTCGCTCCCGACCAGCTCGGCGTGCACACCGAATACGCCGCGATCTCGCTGTTGAACCCGAAAGGAATCGAATACAGCTACAAGCTTGAGGGCATCGACGGCGACTGGACCGAGGCTACGACCAACAGGAGCGTCAGCTATCCGAGAATTCCGCCCGGATCCTATGAATTCAGGGTTCGTGCCCGCTACCCGGGCGGTGAATGGAGCAAGAGTGCTGCCAGCCGCAGTTTCAGCGTCCTGCCGTATTTCTGGGAGGAACCGCTTTTTGTAGCGCTCGCCATCCTGATATTCCTGCTCGGCTTGAGAGCGTTTACCCTGTATCGGACGCGCAAGATGCAGTGGCTCAACGACACGCTGCGTGCGCAGGTAGAAGATCGGACGCAATCCATCGAGCGGGCCAAGCAAAGTCTCGAAGACAGCAACAAACGGCTTTCGCAGGAAATCGAGGAACGACGTAAGTCGGACAAAGCGCGCGCAGAAGTCGAAACGAGATTCCGGCGCGCATTCGAAAATGCACCAATCGGCATGGGCCTGCTTGACGCCAACGGCAGTCTGTTCGACGCGAATCCTGCGCTCCGCAACATGCTGTGGAACGAATCGCAGTCCCTGGCCGACGTAAGCTTCATCGATACGATAGATGAAGTCGACCGCGAAAGATTCGTTGCCGATTACAGGAAGCTGACCCGATCTGAATCTGATAGCCTCGACGAGAAGCTCACGTGTCGTAACGCGGCCGGCGAAGAGCTGCACACCGTGGCAAACCTATCCGCGATCCGCGCCGAAAACGGAGCGTTTCTGTATTCGGTACTGCAGATCCAGGACATTACCGAGTCGCAGAAGCTGACGCTGCAGCTCGAGTATCAGGCCAGCTATGACGAGCTTACCGGGCTCTTGAACCGGCGCGCCTTCGAGAGCGAACTCGAGCGCGCTTGGGCACGCGGCGGTGGTGACCACTCCAGCTACCTGATGTTCATGGATCTCGACCAGTTCAAGGTCGTCAATGACACCTCTGGTCACGTCGCCGGCGACCAGCTGCTGCGCGCCGTCAGCGAAATTCTGCATGACTGCGTACGCGCGAACGACGTCGTCGCCCGCCTGGGTGGCGACGAGTTCGGCATTATTCTCTGGGAGTGTCCGACGAAAGTCGCCGAGAGAATCGCTGAATCAATCCGTTCCGCGATCGAGGTGCTGCGCTTCCACTGGGACGAGGAAACCTATCGTATTGGCGTCAGCATCGGCGGAATACCAATCGACCCGGAGATTGGCGACGTCAACGAACTGCAGCAGCTTGCCGACGCTGCCTGCTACGCGGCCAAGGAAGCCGGCCGCAACCGCGTGCACATGGTCTCGGGCGACAGGGACTCGGCGCGTGTGCATCGCGGCCAGGTCCGCTGGGTGCAGCGATTACGCGAAGCCATGGATAACAACCGTTTTGCCATCTACGGT
>CAMYMP010000465.1 GCA_947259435.1 uncultured Woeseiaceae bacterium | reverse complement strand
GTGCCCGACCTTTACAACCTGGGATCCGGCCTACCGGTAATTGATCCGGAATCTATAGAGGCATTGCTGACCGTTGTTGCTGCGAGTATGTTGGTCATCGCAACTTTTGCGGTTGGATCTATGGTATCGGCATATGCGTCTGCTGCTGGAAACGCGACACCGCGTTCTTTCCCCTTGGTCCTTGCCGACGATGTTTCTCAGAATGCGCTCTCGGTGTTTGTTGGCGCATTCATCTTTAGCCTGATTGCGCTCGTCGCTCTAAAGAACCACTACTACGAGGAGGCAGGGCACTTCTCACTTTTCGTTTTGACCCTCTTCGTATTTGCCTGGGTCATTCTTACCTTCGTCAGGTGGGTCGACACAATCGCAAGGCTGGGTCGGCTAGGAACTACGATCGATAAAGTCGAGGCGGCAGCGGCAGGAGCCTTTCAAGGCCGTCGACGAAATCGCAACCTCGGTGGTGTGCCGATTTCCGAGTCACTAAATACGGGCTCTCCGATTCCGGCGACTGAGGTGGGCTATCTTCAGCACATTGATGTCGCAGCACTCCAGGAATATGCGGAAAAGTGGTCCCTTCGCATTACCGTGGCATCGCTACCCGGATCGTTCGTGACGCTCGATAAACCGCTCGGATCATATGTACTTGAGGATCAGGGCGATAATACGGATATCGACACATCCGTGCTGGGGAGCGCGTTTCAACTCGGCGAATGTAGAGTATATGAGGATGACCCTCGTTTTGGATTGATTGCATTGTCGGAAATCGCAAGCCGTGCACTTTCTCCAGCCGTCAACGACCCAGGGACGGCAATCGACGTCATCGGCAGATTTCTTAGGCTCTTCACTGAGTGGGGCAAGGCCTCGGAGAATGTGGATGACAAAGAAGAGCCACTATTTGACCGCGTCGAGATTCCAGAATTAAGTGTTGGCGATATGTTTGATGACGCATTTGCGCCGATCGCCCGAGATGGCGCAGGCACGGTCGAGGTTCAGATTCGACTACAAAAGGCACTTGCCTCACTCGCGTCGTTAGGAAACGATGAAATCGAAATGTCTGCAGTGCGCCATTCAAGGCTGGCCCTGAAACGCGCCAAGCATGCGCTGGCTCTTACAGAGGACTTTGAAAATCTGGCAAAGGCGGCGCAATGGTCAGATGAGTCAAGCAAACTTAACTAATGTCACTTGGCATTTTCGCAGCGATACGACAGTCGCTTCTGGGCGGTTACTGCCGGTCGCAGGGTGAGTTAGCGTCGTGACCCAACTACTGCTCTAAACAACAGTGTACGTTCGCGGAGTAGGATGCTTGGACCTATGCAGCCACTAGCGGCACGTTCAATACGATCAATGGTTTAGGGTACCTTGCTAACGTACAAAGCGCGCCCCCGCTACCAGGAAAACTGAAAACCCGGTCTTGTGCCGGGTTTTTTCATCCAGCAGGGTACTGAGGCTTACGGCTCGGGAATCTCCAGCTGTTTCGGCCGGACACCCGCCTCGGCCAGTCTTGCCACCAGATTCGGCGTCCAGTCGAGATTATGAAAGAATTTTCCGCCGAAATAAGCGGTTGCAACAGTGACCAGACTGGGCGGGCCTCCCGGTTTTGCGTCGATGGCTCGGAACATGGCTTCGGCCCCAGCTAGATCACCCACGGTTTCCATCGCCCAGGCATGAATCCAGTGTTCAACGCTGCCAGCGGGTATTGAATCGAGGATCTCTCGTGCCTCGACCTTGTGACCCGCATGAGCAAGTACAAGCGCTTTCGCTGAGAGATTGCGATATCCACTTCCCCCCCAGTCATCTACAGTGGTCAGTGCTTCTTCGGCTCGGCCCGCTGCAATCAACGTATAAATAGTTTTCCGCAAATTATTGGTCTCAAACTCGGCTGGAGCTTGATCTATATACTGAAAAGCGAGGTTCGGGCCTCCGAGGCCTAAGGCGGCGCCCGATATGTGCCACCAGAGGGAAGGATCAAACGGACTGCGGCGCAGAGCTTCTTGTAGATAATCAAATGCATCCTGTTGACGACCAAGGATGCTTAGCAGGCTGTCGATGTTATAGCCGCTAACGGTAGCCTGGAGAATGGTTTGGATAGCCTCCGGTTCCAATTCATCGATCAGCGCGGGAATGTCGCTCCAATCGTCGGAGTAGTATGTGCGGTTTAGTCTGAAGAATGTCTGTTCCGCGGGATTGCGAGTAAGCGCCGCTGCAGCATCAAAGTCTTTCAAAATAACCGCCCGCGCTCCCTCCTGTGTCAGCCCCTCCGGCGCCCCATCGGAGTTGTCACCCATAACAAAATGTGTGTACGCGGTTACGTGAAGAAAGCGCGCCGCAAGAAATCTCGGATCGAGTTCCAAAGCCTTTTCCGCTAGCCCGCTTGCTCTCCATAGCTTGTCGCCAACACCGTACGGGTCGTACCAATCATGCTCGAGCTTCAGCGCCTGCGAGTACAGTTCCCAGGCTTGCACATTGCGCGTCCCCATGGTGAACATGGCCTCGCGCTTTGCATCGTCGAGGAAAATATCAAGGGCGGTGGCAATTTTTTCCGCTACGTCCGCCTGCACATGGAACACATCGTCGACTGAGACATCATAGGACTCGGACCAGACGTGGCTGTCATCTTCGGCGCGGATAAGCTGGGCTGTAACTCGAAGTTGGTCGCCCGAACGCCTCACTGAGCCCTCAA
>CAMYMP010000464.1 GCA_947259435.1 uncultured Woeseiaceae bacterium | reverse complement strand
CTTCTCGACCACCGAAGTGGTAGGCGGTCGCCAGACGGCCCATCACGCGCGCGTCGTCGGGACGCAGCTCGTGTGCTTTGAGTTGCATCTCGGCCGCGTCTTCAAATCGCCCGTCATAGAAGTAGGCCAGACCCAGATTCGTATAGTTGTCGACATACGGCTCGATTTCGACCGAGAGCTCGTATGCGCGGGCCGCGGCGTCGAAATTGCCCATCATGTAGTGCGCCACCGCCACATTGTTGTAGCCTAAGGCACGATCCGGCGCCAGCTCTGTAACCTTCGTCCACGCCTGCGCCGCCTCTACATAGCGTGACTGCCGATAGAGGAAATTGCCCAGAGCGTTGTGTGAATACCAATAGCCGGGCTGGCGCGTCGTCATTGCCAGGAACGCCTGTTCCGCCTCCTCCAGGCGCCCCTGATTCTCCAATGCCTCGCCAAGGTCGGCATATGCGTCTATGAGATTCGGCCGCTCGGCGATCGCTGCACGAAGCTCCTCTTCGGCTTTCTCGTATTGGCCCGAGAACAGGTACAGACCACCGAGCGCTGCCAGAACTCTCGGCATGTCATCATCCAGCGTCAATGCCCTGTGGCAGGCTCGCTCTGCGGCTTCGAATATCGCCACGTCACGCGTGATGATGTACCGGCCCAAATCTGTGTCGCAAAGACCTGCGTACGCCATCGCAAACCGGGGATCTACTTCCAAGGACCGTTTGAAGAAGCTCGCAGCGGTATCGAGTGTCGCGTCACTGTGCGGCTGACGAAAATACTCCTGGCCCTGCAGATAGAAACCCAAGGCCTCAATACTGGTCTCCGGGCTGGCTGAGAGCCGGGCTTCCGATTCCTCAGAAAGTGAGATCTTCAACAGATTCACCACCTGCCGCGCGATATCCGATTGCGTCTGGAAAAAGTTCGCCGTCGTCAGTTTTCGGTCGTAGGAGTCGGACCAGACATGTTTTCCCGTTTTCCCGTCGTTCAGCTGCGCAGTAACTCGAATCTGGTCGCCGACCTGCTGGACGCTGCCCTCGAGAACGTAATTAACATCAAGTTGCGTCGCAATCGTGGGAATATCGACATCCCGACCGCTGAAGGCCCACGAAGACGTCCGGGCCGCAACTCCAAGTTCTTTCAGCTTGGCGAGGCGATCGAGAAGTTCCTCGCAGAGCCCATCGGCGAAGTGCGGTTCTCCGCCAATATTGAGAAACCGCAACACGGCAACGGAATTCTCCGGCGATTGCGCCGCAAGACTAACGGTGTGGGCCCGATCGTCAACCCCGGTGTCTACGATAAGCGCCCGGTAGCTAAGAACGCCAACCGCGATCGTGAGGGCGCCAATGATCACGATGTCGAGGTTGCGCCGTAGAGAGGTTTTGCCTTCCTTGGCGCCGCGGATGTCGAGCACCACGCCCTCGGGCGTCACTTGAAAAGCCCACGCCACGACCACAGTGATTGGAAACCCGAGCACGACTATCGCCAAAAGAAGTTTGAGCGCCCACTCGGGCAATTGCAGCGCCTCAAACAGCACATCGCCAACTTGCAGGACCAACCACGCAACGATGAAGTAAGCAACGCTCACCCGCACCACATTGCGACGCTTCAGGTCGTCCCAAAATGCTACGAACAGTGACGGTTGGTCATCGCCATCCTGTGCGATTGCGGAGACAGGTGCCGCAGGCGGAACACGGTCGGTGGCGACTCCTTTCGACGCCGCCGCGCTATCGTCGGTCAGCTCCACGTTCGCAACCAGGCGGTATCCGCGTCTTGGGATCGTCTGGATGTAGCGAACAGCATCGGGACGGTCGTCGAGAAGATGCCGCAGTTCGCTGATGCACCGGGTCAGGCCCTCGGCATATTCGGCCTTGCCGCCCCAGCCGCGCTCGATCAATGCGTCTCGCGTGACGAGCTCACCAGACTGCTCGGCGAGGCACAGCAGCACTTCCATGGCTTTGGGCTGCACATGTTGCGACCCGTTCGGCCCAATCATGCGGCCTTCCAGAGGGCGAACTTCATAGTCGCCGACCCTAAACCCACGCTGAAATCGGCTATCCATACCTCGCCATCTGATTGAATTGACAGCAAAAGTATAGTCCAAGAGCCCGGCCATTTGATAATTACCCGCCGACAAATCAAGTTTTCAGAAGGTTTGCGAAGAAAAGATCCGTCGCGCGAAGGGCATTTATGAAGAAAATCGCTCATCAGACCCACGCCAGTGCGCGTCTTATCGAATTGTCGTCGCGTAGATCGCGGCATCGGCGTTGGAATTCTGCAGCGTGAGTGTATATTTGTTTTTTCAGCGGAAGACGGCAGCGGACAGGCAGGAGTATGGATGCGTCTCGCATATTGAAGGAACTGCGCGAAGATCATCGGAATATGTCGCTTTTGCTGGAGTTGATAGAGACAGTTGTATTCCGGCTGTACCGCGATGAAGATGCCGTCATCGAACTGGCGCACGACATCATGGTCTACATGACAGCCTACCCGGACGCCGTGCATCACCCCAAAGAAGACCGGCTGTATGCCGAGCTGAAAGCGTTCCGCCCTGACCTGTCTCAGGGAATGTCGCAAATTACGGCGGAGCACCGCCGTATTGGCGAGCAGGGAGAAAAGCTGCGTATTTCCATAGAAGAAGTCCTCGTCGGCCAGGCAGAACGGCCAAAAGCCATCGTCGAAAACGCGCTGCGCTACATCGA
>CAMYMP010000463.1:2749-4433 GCA_947259435.1 uncultured Woeseiaceae bacterium | reverse complement strand
AATCAAGTCAGTGACGCCATGGACATGATGGTGCTCATGGTGTCGCCGTACGCCGAGGTCGAGTACGACGGCGTCGGTTCGACTTTGACCGGGGAACTGACTGTCGACGGTGTGCGGGTTCGCGTCGACGGGTTTGCGGACGATCTCTACATCGAGCGCATCGGCATTGACACGCCGAGCTTCTTCTCGCTGCTGGAACTCAACGATATTTCGAAATTGCGATCCAATGGAATGCCCGAATATATGGGGTTCCTGATCGAAGGGCTCCGGATTCCGGCTAACGCCGATTACTATCAGCAGTTCTACGACTTCTCGCTGCAGGCGCGCGGCATTACCGATGCGTCCGGCCCCGCCGTCGAATGTACCGGCAGGTATGGCTTCTCACCGACGGCGCTCGCAGCCCTTGGCTACGACGAACAGGTCATGGACATGCTGATGACCATACGAGATGAAGAGTCCCGCTTCTCGTTCGACATGAAACTCAGCATGGACGAGATGTGGGATATGGATGTCAATGTTTCGTTGGCCGGAAATATCACGAACGAGATAGCCAAAGGCGCGACATACCGGCCGAAGCTGCGTGACATGCGAGTGGAGTACACGGACAATTCGCTGAATCAGCGCGTCACGAGATACTGCGGTGAACTCGGATTGTCGGCAGCGGATACGCTCAAAGCGCAAATCGATTCCTTCAAGTTCGTCGGCGAGAGCAACGGCATCGAATTCGACGAGTACATGCTGGATCCCTACAAAGAGTTTTTGTCGGGCAAATCGACGCTGGTGGTTACCGCACAGCCGAGCGAGCCGATTGCGTTCTCGCAGATCGATCTTTACAAACCAAGCGACGTGCCCGCGCTGCTGAACCTCGCTGCTATCGCCCGATAGCTGCGATTCACGAGGTATGATCTGTCGCACGACAGATCATGCGGGTGAATCGTTCGATGACAGCCGAAAAAACTCAGCTGATCCGTGGCATCGGCATGATCGGTGGCGCGCTGCTCGTGCTCAACGGGATGGTCGGCGCCGGAATATTCGCGTTGCCGTCTGTCATTGCGGAACGGGCCGGCGCGTTGAGTCCCTGGTTGTTCCTCGGGGCCGGACTGCTCATCATCGTAATCGTCCTGACGCTCGCCGAACTATCGAGTTATTTCACCGAATCCGGTGGTCCGGCACTGTATGCGACACGCGCATTCGGTCCGCTAGCCGGGTTCAGTACGGGCTGGCTGTATTACGTGAGCCGCGCGTCGGCAATTGCAGCGAACTCGCACGTGATGGCCAAGTACCTGGGCGCGCTCTGGGCCTGGTTCGATACCGGGGCCGGCCACGCCGTAGTTATCCTTGTCGTCTGTGGAGCATTGACGTTCGTTAACGTGATCGGCGTAAAAGGAGGCGTACGCACGCTCGCTTTCTTTACCTTTTTCAAACTGATTCCTCTCCTTATTCTGATCCTGCTCGGCTTGCAGTACGTGACTCCGGGTACACTGTTTCCCGACAATTTGCCGACGGTTGATGATCTCGGCGGCACAACATTGCTGTTGATTTATGCCTTTGTCGGCTTCGAGTCAGTTCTTATAACGGCGGGTGAAACAGAAAAGCCACGGGCGACGATTCCGAGCGCTCTGGTTCGAACCGTAATCGCAACCGGTATCTTTTACTTCCTTATCTCACTCGTCTATGTCGCCGT
>CAMYMP010000463.1:0-2688 GCA_947259435.1 uncultured Woeseiaceae bacterium | reverse complement strand
AACCTGTCCAGTACGATGCTGGCCGTACCCCGGCTGACATTGTCGCTGGCCGAGAATCGTCTTTTGCCACAGTGGTTCGGCAGGATTCATTCCCGATTCCATTCGCCGGCGAACTCGATCATTTTTCTCGGCAGTCTCTCCGCACTGCTCGCGCTGTCGGGGTCGTTTGTCCGCCTCGCGATCGCTTCCTCGCTGACCCGGCTCATTACCTATGCCGTGTGCATCGCGGCGTTGCCAGTCATCAAGAAACGGGCTGAACCTGAGGCAAGGCAGCGCGCCTTCAATCTAAAAGGCGGCTACACGATTCCGGTCATTGCGCTGGGACTTTGCGTATGGATGGCTTCACACTCGTCGGCGGAGTCGTGGAAGTTTGTCGCGGCCCTGCTAGCCGCGGGCCTGCTGCTTTACGCAATCGAAAAACTAAGCGTCAACAAGGTGGGGCGTACGAAATCCTGAGCTAAGCGGGAACGCTGAGCGGAAACTGCGCCTGGGCCCAGGCGACGATGCCACCGTCCATCGATTTGACGTTTCTATAGCCCATTTCTTCGGCAGTTTTTGCGGCGAGAGCCGAACGACCTCCGGTCCCGCAATAGAGAATAATCGCCTGTTCTTCCTGGGGGACATTCTGATCCGCGCGTGCGCGATCGACAGCTGCATGCAGATCGAATTCCAGCAGTCCACGCGGAAGGTGTATCGCACCCGGAAGGCAGGCTCTTTGGAATTCAGCCGGTTCGCGGATGTCGATGAATAAAGTGTCCTGGTTCAGGCGCTCGTGGGCATCTCGCACCGAGCATTCCGTTATCGTCGCTTTCGCTTTTGCGACCAGATCGGATGGGTTTACTAACATGGCGTCATGCTCCGGCGGCTGAGTGTTTCAGTCGGGTAGTCGGGTTGGTGGCGCATACGGATTCGGCGGCATCAGATCCGGCGGTATTGAACTGCGCCTGCGATCCGCCTGCGGCGGGTAGTACTCCGCGAGGTAGGCGATGATCCTAGATTCCGTATCCGGATCGAACTGCCATAAATTCTGTTTCTTCTGCATCCAGCGAATCATGTTCAGCCACTGTGCCGCCGATCCGCTCTGCTGCGTGATCAACTTAGGCGAGTGACATGCCACGCAGTTATTGCGCACGAGTTCCCAGTCGCCGGCCATCTTCAATCCGGTGAAGTCGTCAAGTTCAGGCTCGCCTGCCGCCGCAATGGCAACCGACGCCGCGACGGCCAGGAAGAACAGGAGAACTTTGCGACTGCGCGACATCAGGCGACTTGTACCGCAATGCGATGGCACGCGTTATTGAGGTAGCCTTTCGGGTTCCATCCTGGCAGCACCATTGGCTGCGATTTGCCAGCGCTATCTGTCGCGCGCGCCCAGACCTCGTAGTATCCGGGCTGCGGGAATTCGACTGACGCGTTCCAATGCTGCCACGCGAGACGATTGACGGGCGCTTTCAGCTTCGCTCTAAGCCAGGTCGCGCCGAAATCGATCGACACCTGTACCTTCGAGACGTCCAGGTCGCCCGCCCAGGCATGGCCTCTGACCGCGAACTTCTTACCGAGCGAATGCTCGACCCCCGATCTGGGGAAAGTGATCAGCGACTTGACGGGCATCGACTCGATAATGCACATCTCGTCTTCGGGTACCACGCTCCCGGGTGCCACTGATTTGCACGGTACGCGGTACGAGGTGCCGGTCATCTTCGGCCCGTCGTGTACCTGATTACGCACGACGATCTTTTTGAGCCACTTGCCGCACACCGACCCCGGCCAGCCGGCGCAGACGAGGCGCAATGGGTAACCGTTCATCAATGGTATGTCCTCGCCGTTCATGGCCCACGCGATCAGCGTCTCGTCTTCCAGCGCTTTGGCCACGGGCACGCCGCGCGAGATCGGCACTTTGCTCGTGTCGCCGCTTGCATGGGTGTCGGCACCATAATAGGCAACGTAAACCGCGTCGTCATTGATGCCGACTTCCTCGAGCACGTCTTTGAGTCGCACGCCGGTCCACGTCGGGCAACCGACAGCGCCGACTGACCACTGGTTGCCGGACGCCGGTGGCACAAACTCGCTGCGGCCGTTGCCGCCACACTCGAGCTGCAGCTGGTAAGTGTAGTGTTTAAATTTTTCCCTGAGTTCGGCAACTGTGAATATCATCGAGCGAGACGCAGACTCGCCGCCGATCTCGAGCGTCCACGCTTCGCGGTCGATCGTGCTTGCTGCAGGCGGCGTGCCGTTGTTTCGCACGAACAGGTATTTTGCCGGCGTTACCTCGTCGTCGAGCAGGTGTGCCGGAGTCTCGGCATTGACCGGCCGGTCGTTCAGAACGATCAGCCCTTCTTTGCCCGGTATTTTGAACGGCGTATCGGACTGGGCGATGGCGGCCGGAATCAGGCCGCGAGGCATGAGGTGCGCGAACGGGATCGAAGCGCCGACCGCGGCCGACATTGCAATTAGCCCGCTGTTGGTCAGAAAGCCGCGTCGCGTAATCGCGTCGCTCTTTCGACCCCAAACCAACTCGTCCGCTACCACTGGATCTTTTGCGTACAGCGCGTGAATTCCAAGTTTTTTATCTGACACCGGAATGCTCCGTCTGATGTGAAAACGATTGTGCGGCAGCCGACTTCAATAGAGCAGGGTGATCAGCGTTGCGCTGACAGCCCCCACGAGCACTGCAGAGAATAATCCAACGCC
>CAMYMP010000462.1 GCA_947259435.1 uncultured Woeseiaceae bacterium | reverse complement strand
GAAAATATTCGACGTAGCCGTCGAAGCCGGTGGCGCAGATGCTGATCAAACCCTGCATGTCGGCGATCACCCTGAAGTCGATGTTGCCGGTGCACGCGAAGCGGGTCTGAAATCGGTCTGGGTCAATCGTGATAATCAGGACTGGCCCGACCACCTGCAGCGGCCGGATGCCATCGTTCGGCATGTCGGCGAACTGCTGGCGCTGCTCGGGATACCAACTCGATGATCGAGCTGCCTCTGATCCTGTACGTGCCAGGCCTTTTGCCCAAGCCAGAGCCCGGTGCGCACCGGGATGCGCTGTTTCGTTGCCTGATCGCAGGACTGCGCCGTCACGACGAGAAGATCGCGCTGGATATCGCTGCCAATCTGCATTGCTTCGATATCTTGTCCTGGACTTACGATTTCTACAAAACGCATCGCGACATCGCGATTGATCAGGAAGCGATCGAAGCTGTCATCGAACAACCGGCGGCGACGCCCGAAGACATCGCTGAAGCGACGTCATGGCGACGCCGCGCTGCGCGCTGGGCGTTTTCGCTTGCCGATGTTCTGCCGTTCCTGATTCCGCACGTTGCCAATGAGCGCATGGAACTGCACCTGCGTGACCTGCGGCGTTATCTGCGCAATCGTGAGGACATCGCCGAACACACGCGGCAGATGCTGAAAATGCGTTTGCGAGCCGCTATTGAGTCGCAGCGTCGGATCCTGCTGATTGGACACAGCATGGGGTCAGTCATCACCTGGGACAGTCTCTGGCAGATGTCGCGGAATGAGCGCGACAAGGTCGACATCGATTTGCTAATGACGATGGGCAGCCCGCTCGGCCAGCGCTTTATTCAGCGTCGGTTGCTGGGGAACCTGGAAATAGGCGACAAGCGATATCCGCAGGGCATCCGTCGCTGGATCAATTTGTCAGCCGTGGGGGACCTGACTGCCCTCGATCCCTACCTTGCCGACGACTTCGCACAAATGGCAAAGCAGGGCCTCGTCGAATCGATAGAGGACCATTTCTTACACAACTATTTCCGGCTTGACGGTGTCTTCAACCCGCATGCCGAATACGGCTACCTGGCCAACGACGTCACGGCCAAAATCATTGCCGAATGGTGGCAAGCCCGTCGCAAATAGGCGGCACGTCCGATCTGCGTGGTAGAGCCGCCGGCCCGAATAACGGTAAGTCACCTATTGGCGGCTGCCGGCGCGTTGTCCATCGGAAGTAAAGCGCAGCGCAGCGAGCCATGAAGATGGGCAACGCGCCGGCAGTTGCCGACAGGCTGCTATTACGAAGCTTCGATATTCGGCCGGATGACGATATCGATACGACGATTGCGTTCGCGCCCCGATTCGGTCTCATTGCTCGCAACGGGGCGCGTCTCGCCGTAGCCGGTCGCAATCAACCGGTACGTCGGAATGCGCATCGCATTGATCATGTATTGCTGCACAGATTCCGCGCGTGCCTGCGACAAGGTCTGATTGAAATCGTCGCCACCGTGTGAATCGGTGTGGCCCTCGATGATCAGTTCACTGCGGGGAAACACATCGATCGCTTTCTCGACCTTTCCAAGCAGGTCAAAGCTTTGCGGCTTGATTTGGGATTGACCACTGTCAAAGGTCAGCCCGACAAGTCGCAGAATGATGTTGTTCCCTTCACGAAACACGCGCGCCTCTGATGCTGCGAACATCTTTTCGACCTGCTCGAACTGCTGCTTGACCCGAGCCTGCGCTTCGAGGCGCTGAATCAGCGCCGCGCGCTCTTCGGTTGCGCCTCCCAGGCGTTCGTCCAGAGCAGCCATTTCCTCTTCCATTTCGGCGAGGCGCATTTCGTTTTCAGCTTTTTCCTGGCCAAGGGCCTGGTTCTCGTTGCGCAGTTGCACAACGTGCGCGACGAGTTCAGCCGCCAACCGGTCGGGGCCATCCTCCATGTCGGGCACGATGTCGGCCGCACCGGAAATATCCCGCATCGGTTTTTCCCATTGCAGCACGAGTTGTTCCGCGGTTAAGTCGCGATCGCGAACCTTACGTACGACTTCGGAAAGATAGATGGCGTGTTTCGCTTCATAGTTAGCCTGTCGTGCGAGGCTGCGCGGCAGGTCGGTGTCATAGCGATTCTCGTTGAGTTCGCGTTCCGCGTCTGCCAGCAGCTGCTTTGCCTTACCCAGCGTGATAGGGGCATAACGGCCTACGCGGGCGCGATCTGCATCCGCGAGGAGCTGCCGCGTCTCGGTGAGATATTGCGCCTTAATGGCGACGAGCTCCGCGTCGCGGTACAAACTCGTTGCTTCGATGCCGCGCCGTTTCGAGCCTTTCAGGTCACCGCGCTCCAGTATCCTGATGGCATCGGCGAAATCGCGCTGTGCTTCTGTCCAGATATCGGGTGCCAGCTCAGGTGCGCGTGCGTTGGC
This sequence comes from uncultured Woeseiaceae bacterium, assembly GCA_947259435.1. The sequence goes on along the minus strand of CAMYMP010000462.1, from coordinate 290 downwards.
TGCGTCCTGACGGCTCTTCATGACCTGTGCGAGTGCGGTCGCTGCAAGTTCGGCGGCCGTGGTTGCTGTCTTGAAGTAGCGGGCGGCGTCTGCGGCGTTGGAGCGCACTATTTCGATGCTGCGGCCGCGCTCGAGCGCAAACTCCGCGTCGGCATACTCGCTCATGCCGCGCTCGTAGCTGCGCGGCGCCAGCAGCGCGGCGTCCACCGCTTCGGCAGCGGCCTTGGCGGCGTCGGCTTCCTTGAAAAAAGTCTTTCTAAGTTCGTCCTGGGCTGTTGCGCCGGCGTCGC
>CAMYMP010000461.1 GCA_947259435.1 uncultured Woeseiaceae bacterium | reverse complement strand
CGCGAACGTAATTCGGGATTCTCCGATCGACAGGCCTTCGGGGTCGAAACGTCGCTCGACCATCCGCCATTTGCCCAAGTCGTCGGCAAGCACGACAGTCGAACAGCGCGTGCCGTATTCGGGCATCACGATGAACGGAGCGGTAATCGAGTGCGCCCTGGCAAAGCCGAGGCCCCTCGAAACGACTTCTTCGACCGGACCTTTGTTGCGGTCGTCGAGCAAACGCAGCAGCGTGGTTTCGTTGACGGCGTTTCGATCCAGCAGTGCAGCCAGTTCTTGCTTGCTGCGCCTGACTTTGTCCCAGGGCCCGTCCAGCAGCTCGTTACTGAGCCCGTAGAGACCGACAGGCAATGTGCGCGGCCCACCGTCGCGATTCGAGAGAAACGCGACATCATGGAGGTCGCCAACGATCAGGTTGAATCCAGCGTAGGCGGCGCCATCAATCGTTTCGAGATAGCCAAGTGGCGGCTGGCCGCTCTCCAGGAAGTCCGTGACGAGGTGTCCGCGCGACCGAAATCCTGGCGAGACGGGCACGGCGTCCCGGAAATTCGTGACAGTCGCAAAGCGCCCATTACGGTGCAGCGCCAGCCAGGTGCCGCCGGCCTGCAGGTCTCTTCCGCCCACGATATCCGGCTTGTCAGGCCACCAGTCCGCTTTTTGCGTCGGGCGTGCATGGAACTCATCGCGGTTACCCGCGAGGATCAGCGGATGCTCTTTGCTTTGTCCGATCGCCAGTACAACGAGGCACACGGTCAGTCAACGTTGCCGAGCATAATCCAGTCGTCAACCAGTCGCCTGGCGATCGAGATCCGAAACGGCAGCTTGGGGAACTCCGAGCGCAGGTCTTCGCGCGTAAACCACTGCGCGTCTTCGAGTTCCCCATCGTTCAGGACGATGTCGGTCGAGGTCGCCTCTGCCATGAAGCCGAGCATCAGTGCCGATGGAAACGGCCAGGGCTGAGAGCTGTGATAGCGCACGGCACCGACACGAATATTGGTTTCTTCATAGACCTCGCGTCGCACAGAATCTTCCAGGCTTTCGCCAGGTTCGACGAAGCCCGCGATTGTCGAGTACCGATCCCGAGGCCAGCTTTGCTGCCGCCCGAGCAGGCAACGTTCTCCGTCATGAACGAGCACGATGATGGCAGGATCCGTACGCGGAAATATTTCCTTACCGCAATCCGGATTAACGCAACGTTGCGTATTGCCACCGGCCTCAGGCAACGCCGCCGAACCACAGAGAGCGCAATACGACTGCGATGCATGCCAGACCACGAGCGCCCGCGCATGCGCGACGAGATTGGCCTCGTCCAGCGGCAGCTTCGTACCCAGGAAGCGCAGGCTTTCGAACGACCCGAACTCGGCGAACGGCTGTTGCTGATGCGCGTCAATCGCAAGCGCGAACGCCGGCTTGTTTCTGAACAGCCCGAGAAAGATCAGGTTGTGTTCGTCGACGTAGGGTTCGATTTGCGACCGCTTGAGCCATACCGCGTGGGGCGGATCGCCGCCAATCAGGCAGAGATCACCCCATACGGGAACGAAGCGTGCGTCCTTGCTGACAGCAGCCTCGCTGAGCCAATCCGGATCCTTACGGCGTTCGCCGCTGCGATCGACAAACGCGCCCGCAAATACGTTGTAGTTTTCCAATGTTTACTTCGCGTTTTGACCCTACTGTTTTGCGAGCAGGTCGCGAATTTCGGTCAGCAGCTTTTCTTCGGCCGATGGTTTGGGCGGCTCCGCGGGCTTCGATTCTTCCTTCTTCTTCATGGAGTTGAGTCCCCTGATCACCATGAATATCGCGAATGCGATGATGACAAAATCCAGCACGGTATTGATGAACATGCCGTAGTTGATCGATGCGGCTCCCTCACCCTCGCCCAGCGCAATTGCCAGCTGGCTGAAGTCCACGCCACCCATGATCATTCCGATAGGCGGCATGATCACATCCGCGACCAGTGACGAAACGATCTTGCCAAACGCCCCACCGATAACGATGCCGACGGCCATGTCGACGACATTGCCACGCATTGCAAACGCTTTGAACTCATTTAACATTGGTTTTGACTCCCTTGATATCGCTTTTTTGTTTTCCTACGGCAACGCCGCAAGGCGCTGATTGTACCGGAAAAGAGCGTCCAGCCAGAGTGTCAAAAGCTCGTCAGGCCCGGCTTTTGCCGGCGCGACCCGCGCGGGATCTCCATGCAACAGGTCGGGCATATTTTGTGATCCAGTGCGTAGGCGTCCTGAACGTAGTGCGCTTCGCAACTTCGACAGTGAGCAAGGTAGAGCTCGTCGTTGTAAGAAATGCACTGCAGTAGGTTCCAGGCCCATTCAAAACTCAGTCTCGCGTCTTCATGCAGTAACAGGTAGGTCTCGTAGGCCCGGCAAAGGCGATGGCCAAACTCGACGTCCGGACGTGGCCAGCAAGCATGCACGTGATGCTCGCGATCGATACGAATCAGCATCCCGGCGTAAAACAGCGCCACCAGCGTCGTTGCCTGGTTCTGGTTTTCGGGGTTCTTGACGTAGCGTGTAACCTGGCGCGGCGATTTGCCCCGCCGTCGCTTCACGGCCACGTTGCCGCTGTTGCGAAAATAGGTGGCGTACAGTTTTCGGATCCGGTCATCGGACAGGCCCGTGCACTCTCGAATGGTGCGGGTGCGGGCTTCATGTCGAATCATTCGTAATGCCAGCTCG
>CAMYMP010000460.1 GCA_947259435.1 uncultured Woeseiaceae bacterium | reverse complement strand
CGGATCGCCCTGGCGCGCCTCGAAACGCCGCATTTGTTCATCGTGCGTTACCGAGAACCAGTACTTGAACAACTTGATCCCTGACCGCGCGAGCATGCGTTCCAGATCGGGCACCTGGCGCATGAACTCGAGATATTGCAGTGAGCTGCAGAATCCCATCACGCGCTCGACGCCGGCGCGGTTGTACCAGGAGCGATCAAAAAACACCATCTCGCCCGCGGTGGGCAGATGCTTGATGTAGCGCTGAAAATACCACTGCCCGAGTTCGTGCTCGGTGGGCTTCTCGAGTGCAACGACCCGGGCTGCACGAGGATTCAGGTGCTCCATAAACCGTTTGATCGTGCCGCCCTTGCCGGCGGCGTCACGACCCTCGCAGATAACGACAATTCTCTGGCCCGTCTGCTTGACCCAGTTTTGCACTTTGAGAAGCTCGACCTGCAGCTCCGCTTTGTGCTGTTCATACGCCGCTGTGCGAATCTTGTTCTTGTAAGGATATTGACCCGTTCGGAATAACTCGCGAATCATTTCGGGGCTGTGGCGCATCTCGCCGAAAATATGCGCAGGTGCTTGCTTGTCCACTTTTTTCCTGCGTTTGGCCCGCACCGACCGCAGCGGCGCCTTGCCCGCAGCGTCTGCTTTTCCGTCAGTCATGATGATCCCGCTCCCGAATATACAAATTTTCCCGATTTTCCGCCGATCGCCGACAATCTGTAATACGGACAAGTGCTTATTCCGCCGCGTACACGCAAAATTTCCGAATTACGTCGTATCCACAAAAAACACAAACACTGCCGGTGCCGGTGCCGGTAGCCAGGGTCGCCCGAACCAGGGAAACGAATCGGGAACCATACTTGTTGTAGACTGCCAAAATCAATGGACGTCATCCTGAATCACAACGAGAAGGTCAATACAGTGTCTACGCCCGATTGCCGAATTTGCAAGACCAGTGTCAGCTCTGTCTGGTTGATCGGAACACTTGTATGCGTCTCCATGGCGCTCTTCGGTTGTTCAGCGGTCGAGACGAATAATGCGGCCCAGAACGGCAGCGTCGAGCCGGACTACGTCGCCAGCAACGCCGATTTCAGCAAGTACGAGCGCCTGCAGATCGATGATCTGGGAATCTTTTTCCCACAAAATTCGTTTACACCGCCCGAGGAAATTCAGCGCATCCGCGAGGTATTTCAAATCGCGCTCGTCGCCGCACTACAGAGCTATGCACTAGTCGAGACGTCCGGTCCTGGCACGCTGGTCGTTCAGGCAACCTTGATCGATTTTCGAAATCCCGGGGAAGGTGGCCTGACGGGCGTGCGCGAAGAACTTCGTGATATCGCATCGAAAGGTGAGCTGCTTTTCATGATGGAACTACGCGACTCCGAATCCAACGCCGTACTTGCGCGTGTGGCCGACAGCTCTCAAACGCCAACCTTTGCGACGTCAGAAAGCGTGGCCACAGACTGGGACAGTGTCGACGAAGCCGCACAAAACTGGGCCGCTCTGTTTCGCCGGTTCCTAGATCAAAATCTGGGTGGCTGAGAACTCTGGCTTCATCGGCACAATCGGAGCCATCGTCAAATCCGAATAATCTGCGCGTGCTCAGCGATTGTTACCGGTGCATCGAGGTCTTTGCGCATTTTTCCGGCCAGCACCTTTTGCGCCTTGCTCTCGCCGTGCACGAGGTAAACCGGTGGCTTGTTCTCAAACGCGCGGTACCAGTCGATCAGGTCCGCCTGATCGGCATGCGCCGACAGCCCGCCGATCGTATGCACGCGGATACGCACTCGATACTCATCGCCCCACAGCTTGATGGTCTCGGCGCCGTCTACGAGCCGCCGGCCGAGTGTGCCATAGGCCTGGAATCCGACGATGACGAGGTGGCACTGTGGGCGCCAGACGTTGTGCTTGAGGTGATGAAGAATGCGTCCTCCGCTGCACATGCCGCTGCCCGCGATAATGATTGAGCCCGACTCGATTTCATTGATTGCCATCGACTCTTCGGGCGTGCGCGTCTGATGCAGGTTCGGTAACCGGGGCCGATTGGACTCCGGCCCGAATAGTTCGACGTCGTAAAGCTGCCGAAATCGTGAGTATGCCGCCGTGGCCGCGATACCCATAGGACTGTCGAGAAAGATGTGCCAGTTGTCGAGATTCCAACGCTCGTAGTTCTCGGCCATCAAATGCAGCAGGTCCTGCGTGCGACCCACCGTGAAGGCGGGAATCAGAATATTGCCTTGCGCGGCACGCGCCGAGTCGAATACCTGCGTCAACTCCTCCAGTGTCTCGGCAATTGGCCTGTGCAGCCGATCGCCGTATGTGCTCTCCATGAGCACGGCATCCGCATGGCTGAGTGTCGTGACAGGATTCATGACCGGCGCATCACGAAAACCGAGATCACCACTGAAAACCAGTGTGCGCGAGCCGTCCCCGCCCGAGGACTTCAGCTCGACAATCGTCGATCCGAGGATGTGACCCGCGTCGTGATACGTGAGAGTAAGCCCCGGGACGATGTCGACTTGTTCTGCGTATCGCGCAGCCCGGAACAATTCGACGCAGTTCTCGCCATCTTCCTGGCTGCGGCGTTTCTTGTTCTCCCATTCCGCCTCTTTTTCATTCAGGTAACCGGAGTCCGGCAGCATGATTTCGCACAGCGCTTTGGTCGCTTCGTGCACGTAGATCGGCCCCTGATAGCCTTGCCGGACGAGACGCGGCACGCGGCCAGAGTGATCGATGTGTGCGTGGCTCAGTATGACAGCGTCGATGTCATCGATTGCAACCGGAAAATCGTCCCAGTTGCGCTTCTCTTTATCGGCGCCGCCCTGTATCAGCCCGCATTCCAACATGACCGTGTGCGTGCCTGTTCGCAGGACGTACAACGAACCAGTTACCTCGCCGGTTGCGCCAAAGAACTGAAGTTGCAGGCTCATAATGTTGTATCCCTTTGCGACTAAGCAACCGTGAATTTAGCTACGGCGTACAGTAAGTATACAAAGAGAATGATCAGTGATTCGCGCTTGCGGACTCCTTGCTTGCCTTTGAAGAACACCATCACCAGCGCAGACAGTGCAAACAGAGCCGGGACTTCGAACAGCAACATGCCACGATCGAATCCGACCCCTGCAATCGTCGCGGCAACCCCGATTGGCACGAGCGTGTCGAAGATGTTGCTGCCGATAAGATTGCCGATGGACAGGTGCGCCTTGCGTTTTATCATGGCGGCAACCGAGATTGACAACTCGGGCAGGCTCGACCCGATGCCAATAAAGAAGATCGCGATCAGAGATTGTTCCCAGCCGAACCGCACGGCCATTTTTGTGGCCGACCACACGGTGAGTTCCGCAGCGCCTGTGACGATCGCGAGACCGACAATCAGATACGCGGACAGAATGATCGTGCCGCGTTTGGGCCCGCCGTCTGTTCCACCGTTGCCGTTGCCACCTGCGCTGAGCAACATGATGAGATAGATCACATAGACGACCACGAGCGCAAAGCCGTCGGTCCGTGAGATGTTTCCGTCAACGCCAAGCAACGCGAGCAAGACCAGCGACCCGAGCAGCATGCTGCCGTGCCGATAGACAGCCTTGCTCGGCAAGGTCAGATGATGCAGGAGTCCGGTAATGCCGAGCACGAGGCCGATCTGAGCCAGGCCGCTGCCAAGGGCGCTGCCGACGATGATATCGGACATCTGCTGCGGATCCAGACTCGCGACTGCCGCATCGATGGCGATAGCCAGTTCCGGCAGGTCGCTGCCAACAGACAGTATCGCCAGGCCGATGACGAACTCCGGCACACCAAGGCGCTCAGCGATGCCAACAGCACCGCCAATAGTGGCCTCGGTCCCGAGCCACAGCCCCGCCAGCCCGACCAGGAGCAACAGGAATTCCATATCAGTCGTTCGACTCCTCGATACCCCGCTGATCTTTCTCACGGAGCCGCTCGATCTCGTATTCACCGAGCGGTTCGTGGCGTTTGACCTGCAAACTATCGACCCACTCGCGCGCAAAGTCTCTGTTGATCGAGGCACTGATTGCTGCTGTCACAATACTCGCAACCAGACTACCTGTGAGAGCCAGCAGCGTGTCTTTCTGCGCATCCCAGACATCGCCCTGCGTACCGAGATAGGCGACGCCGAGTTCCCCACCGAACGTGACTGCGGCAAACCATTCGATCAGCTCGTCCGAACGTGACTGCGGCAAACCATTCGATCAGCTCGTAAATGGTCGAGGTCGAGATGACCACGAGGAACGGAAACAGGTAGCCCCAGAATCCGCGCGCGTTCGAGACGCGAATAAAGATTTCACGCACCGGGTATGTCAGAAGCAAACCCCAGCAGAAATGCACGACCCTGTCGAAGTGATTGCGGTCCCACCCAAGTACTTCATTCAGGGTCGTTCCGGTAATCGATTCGAACCACGCGTCGTACGGAACCTCCGAATAGGTGTAATGCGCAGCGACCGCGTGCAGACACAGGAACAGGAAGATCAGGCCGTACGAGATTCGCGACAGCGGCAAGTGTCGGTGTATCAGCAAGAGCGCCGGTAATCCGACGAAAACCAGCACGTTCTCGAGCAGCCAGTCGTGCCGATAACTCGGGCTAATGGCCAGCGCGGTCCAGATAAGCAGAAAGATCGCTAATGTAACGAATGCAAAGCGATTGTTGCTAGGTGCCTGCAAGCAGTTCGTCAATGACTGGGTCCATTTTGGACTTCGTGCCTGCCCACTTGGTCAGTGAGAAACCGCCTTTTCCACGCAAATGGTATTCAGCCGACGCAACTTGCTGTCCGGCTTTGTGCAATTGCAGTTCTGCGTGACTCAGGTACGGCTTCATATCCCAAGACCGAAGTGCCGTATATGTCAGCATGTATTCGCATCTTCGCGGACGATTGCCGCGATAAACCTCCGTCCCCACCCCATTACGCTGGAACCCTTCTTGCAGGACAGCAACAAAATCCGTGACCTGAACTCGGGGATTGTGCTGAATGCACACATGCAGAACCGGCAAAGACGCATCGACCGGCTGGACCTTGACGGCCGTACACGCACCGACCATAAGAGTAAGAACTATCATCGCGTATCGAAGCATTGCAATCACCCTGACAGCTGGAGGTCTTGGGCAAGGTATTGAAAAGTCGCAATCAGCGCGGTGAGGCACGTCACATTTCCGGTTTGCCTCACACTGCCGCCCGCGGTGAGAGACAGTCGAACAGCAAAGCCAATGCGCACCAGCCGAGAACGATCAGCCACTCGCAGCACTGTCGATCTGATCCATGATCTGGCGGTGCAGCGAGTCTGCAGCGAACTCGTCTCCACGATGTTCGAACTACCGCCACCGCTGACTCGATAGCCGCACAGGATCATCACCGCTTGGCCGGCAAGTCGGGCTCTTGGGCCCAGATCAACCGGAGATGAGTTGATCAATGATCTTCTATGACAGTACCTCTGCTGTGGGCATATCGGCGAACCGTGGTCGGAAATCCGCGAGCAGCCGCGAAAGTAACGAGGTATTCTTGATGGCTCAGGGCAAAAATTTAGAGGAAGTCTTTTCCGGTCTTGCTGAGGACTTCAGCTACTTGGCAGATTGGCTTTCGGCCGTCTCGAGTTGTCGACCGTCTATATATGAAGAATCGCACGCGAATTCTGCTAGGCGTATATCTCGGCATCGGCGTGTCGTGTTACACGATCATTAAGATCTTCGCTGGTGGCCTCGGAATCATCGGTTTTGGGGGACCGGCTGGTGAATTGCTGGAGTTTCTTATCGTGATTCTCGCCTGGCCGTTGGTCGTATTGCTGTCCGTGCTGGTAGTGATGCAGGGGCGGTAAAAACGTCCGATTGTCTGGCGGAGAGGGTGGGATGGACTCGAATCGGCTTAAGCCGATTCTCGCCCTACGGGCGCACTACGTGCGTCTAAAACGCTAGCGCGTTTTATCGAACCAATGGGTTCGAACTCCACGAATCTCCCGGTAACAAAAAAGCCCCCTTGGAGGGGTCTTTTTTTTGTTACTGGCGGTGCAGCGAGTCGTGAGCGAACCATGCTGTACGAAACTCTCGACCCCTGTTTCTATACTTATGTGTTTATTGCGATACTCTTCGCTGCTCCACTCTTATTTCACCTAAATAAGCCTCGACATTGTAGACTTGTTGCTGGCGCTGGTAGCCGGGCGCGACTACGTCG
>CAMYMP010000459.1 GCA_947259435.1 uncultured Woeseiaceae bacterium | reverse complement strand
ATTATTGTCTGCGAACCCGACAACTCGCCGATCCTCGGCAGCGGCATTCCGCAGGCGCGCGGAGATGACGGCTCGATAACAGAGAGCCATCCATTTTTCCGGCCGCACCTGATGCAGGGCTGGAGCCCGGACTTCATCCCCAAACTCACCGAGGATGTCGTCGAGGCCAAGCTGATCGATGAGATCATTCCGATCAACGGCGACGACGCGCTGCGTCTGTCGAAGTCGCTCGCCCGTGACGAAGGCATTTTCAGCGGCATTTCGGGTGGCGCGACGCTTGCCGGCGCGCTCGCTGTTGCCGAGAAGGCCAAGCCGGGCTCGAATATCCTGTGCATGCTGCCCGATACCGGGGAACGCTATCTGAGCACGCCGCTGTTCGACGGTATCCCGGAAGACATGACTGACGATGAGGTTGAGATCTCCCGATCAACGCCAAACTATCGCTTCGACTCGGCGGCGCCGCCCCCACCGGAGGAAGAAGAGGCAGCGAGTGACCAGGCGCCGGCCGATGCGCTCGCGTTCCTCGATGAAGTGACGCGCGACGCCGATAACCCGGTCGTGTTGTTTGCGCTCGAGTGGTGCGAGTTCTGCTGGTCCGTGCGCAAGATGTTTGCCGAGTACGAGATCCCGTACCGGGCAATCGAACTCGACTCGGTTGCGTATCAGGAAGACAACAAAGGCGGCAAGATCCGCAAGGCAATCGAGAGCCGCACGGGACAGAAAACCATCCCGCAGATTTTCGTCGGCGGCAAACACCTGGGCGGCGCATCGGAAACGTTTGACGCGTGCAAAGACGGCAGCCTTGCCAAACTGCTCGAAGAAAACAACGTTAGCTGGAATCGTGCGGTGGACACTGATCCCTACTCGTTCCTGCCCGGCTGGCTACACAGCCGTTGAGTGACTACTCGTCGAAGAAATACATGCCGAGTATCTCGGCCACGCAGGCGGGCTTGCGTTCATCTTCGACTTCGATCCTGACTTCCGAGGTCAGCAACAGTGCGCCGGCGCGGCGCCGCGCCTGCAACACTGTCCCCCGGGCCCGGACGCGGGCACCGACCGGAACCGGCGTGTAGAAGCGCACCTTGTTGCAGCCAAAGTTGATGGCGCGGGCCAGTCCCTCGAACTCGATGAAGTTGGCGCTGAGTGCCGGTATCAGCGCCAGCGTAAGATACCCGTGCGCGATCGTTTTGCCGTTCGGCATTTCTCTTGCCGCCCGTTCGGTATCGACGTGAATCCACTGGTAGTCGGCTGTTGCCTCGGCAAACTGATCAATTCGATTCTGGTCGATGACGACCCATTCGGACACGCCGATCTCGGCGCCTTCGAGCCTCTTCGCATCATCGACAGATTTGATCACTTGCATAATGCAGGTAGAGATACACAGATGCTCCGCATGCCGCAAGTTTTCGACGCCGATATTTTATGCTGGCAGCGCTAGAATAACTCCATGGGGAAAGGTACACAGAACAGCAAAATATTCGCGGCCGTGCTTGCCGCGGGCTCTGCAACGCGTTTTGGCTCCACGAAGCAGCTGGCAACTCTGGACGGCGTGCCGCTCGTTCAGCGTGTGACGAATGTCGCCACCGCCGTATGCGCAAACAACGTGGTGCTCGTGCTCGGGCATGACTGGCAGGCGGTCCGCGATGCCTGCAGTCCTATCCAGGGGTTCGTCGTCGTAAATGACCGTTATGCAGACGGGCTGGGATCCTCGATCGCATCGGCGACTCGCGCTGTCCAGCACGCCGCGCATGCCATCGTCGTGTTACTCGCCGATCAGGCGCTCATTTCGGCTGAGCATGTGCAGGCCCTGTGCGATGCATGGAGCGGCGCGGACGACGAGATCGTCGCCACGGCTTACGCGGACACGTTAGGAGTGCCGGCGCTGTTTCCGCGCGGCTGCTTTGCAGAACTCGCAGGCCTGCGCGGCGATTCCGGCGGGCGGCATCTGCTGTCAGACGAACGCTTTCGGTTGAAGGAAGTCGTATTTGAGCCTGCGGCGGTCGACGTCGATACGCCGGATGATCTCAAGCGGATTTTGCGCAACGCTCGCAGTTGACCCACCCCGAGTGGCCGTCGACGTAGTGCTCTTTCTTCCAGATAGGCAAGCGCACCTTGAGCTGGTCGATAATGTAACGGCACGCCTGAAATGCCTCATCACGATGTGGCGCCGATACCCCGACCCAGACCGCGCATTCGCCGATCTCGAGCGAACCGGTACGGTGCACACAGTGCGCGTGCGAGAATGGATACCTCTGCCTCGCCTCCGCAAGGATCTTCTCCCCCTCGGTCAACGCCAGCGGTTCGTAAGCCTCGTATTCGAGCCTGAGCACGGCCTGACCTTCGTTCTGGTTACGTATCCAGCCTTCAAAACCGCAGTAGGCCCCGGCTGCAGGATCGAAGAGCTCCTTGCGCAGGTCGTCAGGACTGATCGGGTCGGCCGTGATCACGATCATGTCAGCCACCTGCGACCGGTGGGAACAACAGCACCGTATCGCCGTCGCTGACCGGCGAGTCCCAGTCCGCCATGATGTCGTTGATCGCCACTTTGCAATGTCCGCTCGGCTCCGCGGAACCATGGCGCTCACGGGTTGCGCTGAAGACGTCTGCTGCTGTGTTCGCCTCGAGGCTCAGCGTCTCCTCGTCGAGCCCGGCATGCTCACGAAACATCGCAAAATAGCGCACCGTGATCGACTTCACGACG
>CAMYMP010000458.1 GCA_947259435.1 uncultured Woeseiaceae bacterium | reverse complement strand
GACGACAAGACCGTCAGTCGCTACGGGCTTTGCACCCTCCTTCCAGCGCTCAACGCGCGCAATATTGACGAGCGGTATCAGCGCTTTTCGCGGCTCAGGTAACTCAGGCTCCGGACCGGTGCCGGCCGACACCGGCAAATTAGCATTGCTTCCGCAGGCAGTAGCAGCCAATGACAACACAATGACCGCAAAATTTAGATGGCGCATGAGATTAGTCCTTATGGAGCGGGTGAAGGGAATCGAACCCTCATTCTCAGCTTGGGAAGCTGATGTTCTACCGTTGAACTACACCCGCCTGTTCTTGTGCGTCAGATCGAGTCTACAGTCTGACGGAATCGTGCTAGTGTTTCTAGCGCAAACCACGTCATAGGGAGCCCCGGTTGATCATCGTCTGGATCGCGTTCCTGGTACTTATTCTCGCGCTCGTAATGCTCGATCTCGGCGTATTTCACCGCAAAGCGCGCGTGATCAGCATTCCCGAAGCGCTTGCGTGGACCGGCGTATGGATAGTGCTGGCGTTGGCATTCAATGTTTTCGTCTATTACCTCTACGACCAGAACTGGTTTGGGTGGACGGACAACGCGTCCCATGACCTGTCGGGCAAGCAGGCAGCCCTCCAGTTTTTTACGGGCTATCTTTTAGAAAAATCACTATCCGTCGATAACATTTTCGTTATCGCCATGATCTTTTCCTATTTTGGCGTCCCCCTCGCCGAGCAGCATCGCGTTTTGTACTGGGGCATTCTCGGGGCAGTTGTTTTGCGCGCGATAATGATCGGTTTGGGCGTGGCGCTAATTAATCGGTTCGACTGGATCGTGTATGTATTTGGCGGATTGCTGCTCGTGTCGGCCGCAAAAATGCTCTTTATTCGCCACGACAATATTCACCTTGACCGCAATCCCTTCGTCCGCCTTGTTCGCCGCTATTACCCGATCACGAGTCAGTTCCATGGCAGTAATTTTTTCGTCAAAGAAAACGGCGTCCGCGCAGCAACACCGCTATTTCTTGCGCTGGTGCTCGTGGAAACAAGTGACGTCATGTTCGCAATTGATTCAATCCCTGCGATCTTTGCCGTAACCCGCGACCCGTTCCTGGTTTTCACATCCAATGTTTTTGCCATCTTGGGTCTGCGCGCGCTGTACTTTGCCGTTGCCGGCATGATGCACAAATTCCGTTACCTGAAACTAAGCCTCGTGTTCATTCTGGCCTACGTTGGCGTGAAAATGATTCTGTCGCACCACTACCCAATTCCCAACCTTACGTCGCTGGCCATCATTGGTGCAGCGCTGAGCATCGGCATGCTCGCTTCGATTTGGTTGACGCCAAGAGAAGAAAAGCAGCTGGTTTCGCCACTCGTTGATGACCTCGAATCCCTGGTGGCTTTGACGTACCGCGAAGCACGCCGTGTGGCGATCCTGACCGTGGGCATGAGTATCGTGTTGGTGGGTCTAATCATGCTCGTAACGCCGGGTCCCGGGATAGTCGTAATCATCCTCGGACTGGCCCTGCTTGGACTCGAATTTGCCTGGGCGCGCGGGTGGCTGAAGCGCATGCGCGAGATGGCGGGTGACGTCGGGGATCGGGTCGCGGATGCATTCGACCTAGACGACAAGAAGCCGCCCGAGTAGCGCTGTCACGCAGAACAAATACAGGTCATTTACAGCGGCTTCAGATTCAACAGACGACCGCCTTCCTTCGTTGCTTCGCGGCATTGCGCTCGAGAGTCTTATTCTGGTCGGCGGACCGCCGGTTGCATGGCTTGGAGAAAACCGGACCTGCGTCGTTGACGATTCTGCATCACTCTGAAATATTCCGGAATCAGGCTCTGCGCAGCTTGCAGGAGCTTGTTTCGCTTGGCATCAGACGAGGAATACGTAATGAATATCTCATCATCGAACAAAATGGCTTCGATCAAGGCGTTACTGCTTATCGTTGCTTTTGCGCCGTTTACCGCCCAGGCGGACAGCGGTTTTTACATCGGCGGCAGCGTTGGCAAAGGCGCGATCGAGGCCAACCTTGGCGATACGGGTATACCCGGACTCCCCTCCGATATTGACGAAGACGACACCGCCTACAAGGTCTTTGCCGGCTTCAACTTCGACCTTCCGAGCGTCATTCTCGCTGTGGAGGCAGGCTACGTCGATTTGGGCGAGCCGAAAATCGACGTTGTTGGCGACGACCTGCTGTTCGATACGTCGGGCATCAACCTCTGGGGCATTGCAGCGATCGAAGCCGGTCCTGTCGATCTGTTCGCCAAGCTCGGCTACATCTCCTGGGACGCTAAGCTTAGGTATCTCGACTCGAGCGCCAGCGAAGACGGCAGCGACGCCGGCTACGGCCTGGGCCTTGCATTCAACGCGGGTCCGATTCAGATTCGCGGCGAGTACGAGGTTTACGATATCGAAGACGCCGACGTATCGATGCTGTCAGTAGGACTCGTTTACCAGTTCGACTGATTCGAACTAGCGTTCGCTCTCGGCGGCTTCAGCGGTCGCGGTGTCTCCGTTGTCGACTGACGGCGGAATCCAGCCTCGCTCGCTGCGGCTGCCGAACATAGCGCTGCTACCGCGCATGGCGTCTTCGTGGCTTGCAATATATTGCGAATAATCCTTCATGATCTGATATTCACATAATGCAGTTGATGAACGTGGGGCCCGAGCTTTTCAATCGAGGACGCCAGGAAGGAAAGCAAAGGCCTGCAGA
>CAMYMP010000457.1 GCA_947259435.1 uncultured Woeseiaceae bacterium | reverse complement strand
TGCAGGGACTCCATCTCGAGGCCGATCAGGCGCAGGTCGAGCCGACCGCGGGCAACAAGGGCATAGCGCTGGCCGCTATTGCCAATGCCCGTAACACCCCGATCGAAATCGCGGTGCCGGACGGCACGCCCGAGGAGAAGAAATCACTGCTGCGCTTCCTCGGTGCTGAACTGATAGAAGTCGAAGATGAACTCTGCCCGCTGTTTCCAACCGAAGGCGCCCGCGGTGTCGTCAAGAGCATGGTTGAAAGCGAAGCCTACGGCGGCAAGTACGTCAGCCCGAATCAATACGAGAGCGAACTGAATGTCGAGGCGCACTACCGCACGACCGGGCCGGAGATCTGGAACCAGACCAACGGCGAGATCGACTATTTCTTTGCCGGCATCGGCACTGGCGGAACGATAAGCGGCGTCGGGCGGTTTCTCAAGGAACAGAATCCGGACATCAGGATCATCGCCATCGAACCGGCGAGTCGCCACCATCAGTTGTCAGGACTGAAGCGCGTTACGGGCCTGCCCGACGAACACTTCCCGAAAATACTCGATCGTGACCTGCTAGACGGCCTTGTTTCGGTCAGCGATGAAGAGGCTTACAAAGCCGGCATCGATCTCGCACGCAAGGAGGGCATCATGGTTGGACCTACAACGGGTGCACTTCTGGCCGCGGCGCTGCGCGCGGACGCGCCGAAGACCGGCAAGGCTGTGTTGATTTCGGCCGACAATGCCGCGAAGTACGTCAGCGCCTATTCAAAATATCTCTAGACGCCGGCAAACTCGCGGCCAAACTCATCGACTTTGTCCCAATTGGTGAACTCGACAACGGTATCCGGCGCCGTCGGCCCTTTGGTCATCCACATAATCAGCCTGATCATCTGCCGGTCGATATAGGTATATTTCGGATAGTCCAGTCGGCCGGCGAATACCGCCAGATGCTGCGGTTTCCAGGGAATCTGTTTGAGGAACTTAAGCAGGTAAGGATTGGTTGCCGGTGTGTTCTTCTCCGGCTTTCGCGCAACCACGTTTACCGAGAAAAACGCGCTTGGCTTGCTCTCCAGCGTCGCCTGGTTTTTCTTGATGAACTCGTAGACCTGCTTCTGGTGCTTGCCGTACCGAATACTTGCGCCGACAATAATTTTGTCGAAAGGCGTGAGGTCGACGTCGGGATTGTCGCTCATCCATGATACGACGACCGAATGATTCTGCCCCTCCATTACGCTCTTGAGCCGCTCGCAAATGCTGCGAGTATGGCCGTCTGTCGTGGAGTAGCTAATCAGTATGTTTGCCATATCCGAAAGTATATCGGTAATTGCGGACTGACAGCAGGCCCCGAATTACAGAGACTCGTCTCATGCGGGGCATATCGGTCGGGGTCTCATGATGTCAGTGAACCTGTTACATCGGGCAATAGTCGGCACGATGCCGCTGGTGCCCCGGCCGATCGTCTGGCGGTTTTCGCGGCGCTACATAGCCGGCACGCATCTCGAGGATGCGTACGCAACCATACGTCAGTTGAACGCCGAAGGTTCCACAGCGACGATCGACGTGCTGGGCGAGGACAGCACGGACGATGAACAGGTCGAGGCCGCATTGCAGCTTTACTTCAGAGCGCTGCGCGACATTCAGTCCGCGTCATTGCGGACCGGCATCTCGGTCAAACTCTCGGAACTGGGGCTGCGTTACGACATAGAGCGGTGCGAATCGGCCATGGACGCGTTGCTCAAGGAGGCCGGCAAACACGATGTGTTCGTCCGCATAGATATGGAAGATTCCAGCGTCACGGCTGCCACACTGGATATCTATAAAAAGGCTCGTGAGAGATACGACAGGGTAGGGGTCGCCATTCAATCCTGCCTGCGACGTAGCGAAGACGACATTGTTCAATTGCTGAGCGACGGGCAAACCGACATTCGCGTATGCAAAGGTATCTATCTGGAGCCCGAAGAGATTTCCTATCGCGACGCAGAGATCTACTGCTGGAGGATGCGACGGCCCGGGTTGGTATCGCGACACACGATCCGCCGCTGGTGCGATACGCTATTGAAGCGCTCGAGCGATTTGGAACCGGCAAGGATCGATACGAGTTCCAAATGCTCCTCGGCGTTGCCGGACCCCTTAGAAGAGAGCTACTGGCCGCTGGGCATGCCGTGCGCGTGTACGTGCCCTTCGGCGAGCTCTGGTTCAAGTACTCGATGCGCCGGCTGCGCGAGAATCCGCACATGCTCGGCCACATCATCCGAAACCTGTTCGCCCGCCGCTGACGCGCGGTTACTGGCGGCACACCGCCCGGTCCTCCTTACTTCTTGACATGCAACCAAATAGTTGCATATAATTTGTGCTTATGGAAACCGTATTCAAGGCGCTTGCCGACGAGAGCCGCCGCAAGGTGCTCGACGCGCTGTTCGAAGAGGACGGACAGACGCTCCAGGCGCTCTGCAAGACCGTGGTCTTCACACGCCAGGGTTTGTCAAAGCACCTGCGCATCCTCGAAGACGCCGGACTGGTCATCACGGAATTCCAGGGACGAGAGAAAAAGCATTACCTGAACCCGATACCGATTCACGAAGTCACCGAGCGCTGGATTGCCAAATACGCGCCCGAGCAGCTAGTCGCTATCTCGGCACTCAAACAATCGCTCGAAGGAGTTGAGATGAATAACAAAGAGTTCGCCTATGAAACCTACATTAACGCACCAAAAGTCAGAGTTTGGGAAGCGTTGACGAACCCTGCGTTCACAGCACAGTATTTCTATGCGACGCGTGTCGAATCGATGTGGGAAGACGGTGCGGCCGTCAAATACCGTTATGCAAAAGGCGGCGACATCGAAGCAGATCCGCCGAACAAGCTGGCTATTAGCTGGCACGCGCTATACGACGAGGCAGCGGAGAAAGAAGCACCCTCGAGAGTGACGTTTACGCTCGAAGAGCGCGATGGTCAGACACGCCTGAGAATCGTTCACGATCAATTCCCGAAGGAGTCGGTCGTTTTCAGCAGCATTGCAGAAGGCTGGCCGTGGATTATCGCAGGACTCAAGTCACTCCTCGAGACCGGCGCAGCGCTGCCGCCATTCGGACCGGGGGAGGCGGAGGCCGCGTCATGAATCGCCTGAGCGTAGCAATCGTAATCGCAATAGCATTGCTCGGGCTGCCAGTGTCCGGATTCGCTGCGGCGACGGACCGCCTCCTTGTAAAAGAAGTGACAGTCAATGCGTCGCTCGATGAAGTGTGGCATGCGTGGACAACTGCAGAAGGCCTCACGTTTATTTCCGGAGAGTCAAATGTCTTACTTGAGCGAGGCGGCCCGTACGAGTGGTTTCTGGACCTGCCGCCGGACGAATATGGGAAACGCGGTGGGCAGGGCGCCCGGATCCTCGCTTTTTTGCCGAAGGAGATGATCGCATTTTCCTGGACGTTTCCACCGTCGATTCCCGAACTGCGAGATGCCAACGAAACAACCCAGGTTGTCGTCCGATTCGAGCCGCGCGACGGCGCTGTCTTTGTAAGACTGGTGGCGCATGAATGGCAGGAAGGAGAATTTTGGGAGGCGGGCTATGCATATTTTGACAGAGCCTGGGAATCTGTTCTGAATGCCCTCAAGGCGCACTTCGAGAGCCGGGTGGCCAGCCGGAGCGCAAGTGCAGGTCGCGCTGCGGAAACGGAATCTCGATACCGTGCTCGGCCAGCTTGGTCTCGAGTGCCCAGAGATAGGCAGATCGGGTGCGAGTGGGCCGCCGCGCACCTTGCCGATTGACCCACACGAGCAGCAGGAAATTCAGGCTGCTGTCGCCGTATTCAGTGAGCCAGACGTCGGGCTCGCGCCCCTTCGTGTGGGTTAAGGTAAAAGGTATCTCGGCCGCCGCTTCCAGCGCAGCCTGTTTAACGACGTCCTTGTCACTGCCATACGCCACGCCGAATGGAATTCGCACGCGCAGCGTGCGCTCGCCGAGCGTCCAGTTCGTGAGACGCGTGGTGACGAACTCCGAATTAGGCACGACGATGTCGATATTGTCGTTCGTATTGATAAGGGTGCTGCGTACGTTGATGGACTTGACCGTGCCGGTGAGCCCGGTATCGAGCTCGATGTAATCGCCGACGCGCAGCGTGTGCTCGAACAGGATGATCAAACCGGACACGAAATTGTTGACGATCGACTGCAGGCCGAAGCCGATGCCGACACTGAGCGCGCCGGCGACGAGCGCCAGGTTACCGAACTCCAAGCCGATTGACGACAGCGCGATGAACAGAGCAAGAATGATGATGGTGTAGTGAGTGAGTCGGCCGACCGTGTAAAGCGAAGCCTGTGTGCCGGCAGAGTCGCTCGAACCGACGCGCCGGATGGCATGTCGAACGCCCCGCGACAGGAGCCACGCGATCGTCAAAATGAGTACAACGCGCAGAATATCGCCGCCGGTGACGGGCGTTTCGCCGACGGAGAACAACGTGACGTCGCCGAGACCTGCGATACGTAAATACGCAGTTTTCAAGTTGCGACTGGCGCTTGCCCACCAGGATTTGAATCCGCCTGCGCTTTCCGCGGCAGCGTTGTCGACCACGAGCACCAACAACTCCAGATCGGCTTTCGCAGCATCCAATTGTCCGAGTTGTGCCAGGGCCTCCTGGGCAGTACCCAATCGCTGGTCCAGGAGCCGTCGCGACGCGCGATCGAGACCGTCACGATTGGCACTCTGGACCGCGAGCAGTTCGTCTTCCGTGGCGCGCTGCCATTCCGGCACGCGCTGCTCCGTATCACGGACGAACTCGGACCAGGAGAGCAATTTGTCGCCGACAGCGCCAGGGTCCACACCCCGATCGAGTTTCAATTCGGTCCAGACCAGCTGGCTTTCGGCCAGAGCGAGCCTGGTCTTGGCAAGGGCCAGTGCGATTTCCGCGTCGAGCAGTCTCTCCTGTTGCAGGCGTTGTTGCGAGCGTCCCTGTCCGTTGTCCAGATCGAGCCCGCTCGCTGCGATCTGAGCTTCGCGAACCTTCTCCTCGGCACTCTCGACATCGGCCAGTCTCGTGTCGACGTTGCTAGTGAGGTCCCGCAACGTCTCTTCATCGGCCGTCGTCGCCAATCGGTCCCGGGCGACCTCGACACGCGCACGGGCCGCGTCGGCATTTTGGTTGGCGCGCTCGGATCTTTCTGAGAGCAGCTCCAGTCGCCGAGCCGAGATG
Organism: uncultured Woeseiaceae bacterium; assembly: GCA_947259435.1. The sequence continues at coordinate 354 of CAMYMP010000457.1, read as the reverse complement.
GCCTGCGCGGACCGGGCTTGCACGAGTCGCAAGCCGACCATCCAGCGCTCGTCGCCGGCAGCAGCGTCCACGTAGTCTTTGAATATGGCGTCACGCCGCCTGCTGACTCCCGCAAGAATGCGCTCCTCGCGCTCGACCTCGAGCTCTTCCTCGGCGGCACTTGCACGGGCATCGCGGGCTGTGGCCGCGAGCCTGAGCAAATCGTCGATCGAATAGTCTATCGCCACCGGCTCGAGCTCCTGCGGCGCAATCTCCGGGTCGTCCAACAGCGTTAGCAGCGCGTTGAGGTTGTCGCGCACGGCAACCAGTACCGATTGGGCAGTCTCCTGGTTCTGTGATGCGAGGTCGGCGATC
>CAMYMP010000456.1 GCA_947259435.1 uncultured Woeseiaceae bacterium | reverse complement strand
GTCGGCGACACCTTGGGGCGGGTCGGACTCGCGCAGCTCGACCGCGGCGATGTTGCGGTGAGCTGGTTACGGAGCAACGGTAATAAGAATACGACAGTGCTTGTGCGTCGCGTTGCTCGGGACGGCTCATTGGGTCCGGTTATTACGGTTGCGACGGCGGCGGCTTCACTGGCGGTGCCACAAATGGCGAGAGTCGGATCTGAACTGGTCTTCGCCTGGACCGAGATCGACGATACTGAGCATCGCATTGCGAGCGCCCGCTTGCCGTTCACGGCGCTGATGCAGGTGCACTAGCGGGCTGCGAGAACCAAAATGACCGCTCGATGAGCGGCCTTTTTTGGAATCTGGAGCGGGAAACGAGACTCGAACTCGCGACCCCGACCTTGGCAAGGTCGTGCTCTACCAACTGAGCTATTCCCGCTTTGTGTGCGCCGCAGTATACCGCGGAGGGCCGGAGAGTTTAGCCACTTACGTCTCACTGTCAAGGCTAATGAACGGCCATGCCGCACGCAGATAGACCACCATGGACCAGATGGTCATGCCGGCGGCCGCCACGAGCATCACGAAGCCAATCCCGTAGATGTCAAAACCGAGGAATTCATGCTGATAAACCATGAAGCCGATGCCGAACATCTGCAGCACCGTCTTGACCTTACCGGACCAATTCACCTGAACATTAGCGCGCTCACCGATTGTCGCCATCCACTCACGCAGCGCCGAGATCGTGATTTCGCGGCCGATGATGATCATGGCTATGATATCCACGTACCAAAGCGGGTCACCCTGTACGAGCATGACCAGAACTATCGCCACCATCAGTTTGTCAGCGACCGGGTCGAGAAACTCGCCGAATTTGGAGGTTTGTCCAAAGCGGCGCGCAACCCATCCGTCCAACATGTCGGTAACGCCGGCCACGCCAAACAGAATCGCCGCGATCGGCCGTGCCTGCTCCAAAGGGCTATAGAAAAGCACGACGACGAGAGGAATCGCCGCGATTCGAAACAAGGTCAGCAGAATGGCGAAGTTGATTTTCAAAGGCGCATTGCCCTTCTTCTAGTTGTGCCCGTCCAGATGCAGGTCATTGTATATGGATTCCGCGAGGGATCGACTGATTCCACGCACCTTGATCAGGTCATCGATGCCCGCTCCTATTACGCCCTGCAAGCCCCCGAACTGCCGCAGCAATTCGCGTCGCTTCTTCGGCCCCAGCCCCGGAATTTGCTCAAGCCGCGACGTCTTGCGTGCTTTGGCCCGCCGGTGACGATGACCCGTGATGGCAAAGCGATGTGCTTCGTCGCGAATTTGCTGAATCAACAGCAACGCCGGAGAATCAGACGGCAATCGAAGCGCCGTTTTCTCGCCGGCGACAAAGAGCTGTTCCGCGCCAGGTTTGCGCGAACGTCCCTTCGCGACCGCAATAACTTTGAGCCAGTCGAGTTCGAGTTCATCGAGTACAGTCATCGCCTCGGCCAACTGCCCTTTGCCGCCGTCGACAAAGAGCACATCCGGCATCGGGACTTCGCCTTTCTTCACGCGCGTATAGCGGCGGCGCAGAGCTTCCGCCATTGCGGCATAGTCGTCACCCGCGGCGGCCGGGCTTAGATTGAAACGCCGGTAGTCGCTCTTCAGCGCTCCGGCAGCATTGAATACGACGCATGAGGCAACGGTCGCTTCCCCCGACGTGTGGCTGACATCAAAACACTCGAGGCGCTCTGGCGGCTCTTCGAGCTGCAATACGTCGGCGAGCGCCGCAAATTGCCGCCGGATCGTTGCATTGCTTGCCACTCGCAGGTTCAGGCCTTGTTCGGCATTGGTGCGCGCCATCTGCCGCCAGCGAAGCCGATCGCCGCGAACGCGGCTCTTGATTTCGATCTTGCGGCCCATGCGGTCACTGAGTTCCGCTTCGAGCAACGAGCGATCTTCGATGTCGCAATCCAGAATGATCTCTCTGGGCGCATCACGGCCCAGGTAGTACTGTGCAACGAATCCGTTCAGTATCTTCTGTCGATCTGCCTCGTCCGCGAGTCGTGGAAAGTGATCGCGGCTGCCGATAACAGCGCCGTTACGAATAAACAATACGGTCACGCAGTGCATTGCTCCGTTAGATGCAAACCCGAGTATGTCGAGGTCCTTGCGGGCCGATCGCGAAATCAGCTGCTTCGCCTCGATTTCCTTGAGCCGTGATATCTGGTCACGAAAACGAGCGGCTTGCTCGTACTGCTGTTCCGCTGACGCCTGATCCATACGTTTGACAAATGTGTCGATGACGCTCTGATTCTTGCCCTCCAGAAACTCGATAGCCGCGTCGACATCTTTCGCATACTGTTCCTTGCTGACGAGATCGACGCACGGCGCGGTGCAACGTTTGATCTGATACTGCAGACACGGTCTGGTCCGATTGCTGAAGTAACTGTCCTGACACTGCCGCACAAGAAACAGCTTCTGCAGTTCATTCAACGTCTGACGCACCGCGCTCGTGCTGGGATACGGACCGAAATAACGGCCCTTTCCCTTGCGCGGGCCGCGATGAAACTGCAGCCGTGGAAAGCGATGATTGGTCGACACATAGATGTACGGATAGCTCTTGTCGTCACGCAGAATGACGTTGAAGCGCGGCTTGTGCTGCTTGATCAGATTGTATTCGAGGATCAGCGCCTCGGCCTCGGTATTCGTGACTGTCACTTCGACATTAGCGACGAGCTCCATCAT
>CAMYMP010000455.1 GCA_947259435.1 uncultured Woeseiaceae bacterium | reverse complement strand
CTAATCGAAGTAACGCAGAAACTCCTCCGGCAGGCGCGACACGTCGTCTGGACGCTCGTATCCTGCTGACAGCGGTCGCGAATTGTAGGTGTTCCAGAACAACATCGATCGCCCGGCAAATTGTTTCTGATTCAGGTCGTGCAGCATCGCCGCCATCGCCTTGCCCGTGTAGGTCGTTTCAAGAGCAAGCCCGAGTTTGTCGCGCGCGATCGCAACCGCACGGTCAGTTGCGGCGTTCGTTTTTGCATAACCGCCGCCGAGAAAGCCGCTGCGAAAAGAATACTGTGCTTGATCCGCAAGGTCTGCCGGAATCGACGCGTCGAGGGTATGCAGTAGCGTTGCAGTTTTGACGATCAGGCGGCGCATGCGCGCAGGACTTGCTACGAAATCGTCGGTGACCTGCACGGCCTGAACCTCGGTGCGCATATTGGCGAGCGCCAGGCCCAACGCGATGCCAGCCGCCGTGGCCATCGTGCCGTTAGCGACATACAAGCGATCCGGCGCATCGACGTGACCCGTGGCGATCTGATCGGCGAGTTCGAGGCCCGCGTTGACGAAACCAACGGCGCCGAGCCAGCTTGATCCGCCCGCCGGAATTGCCCAGACGTTGCGATGCCACAATCGGTCGCGCAATGTACGAATTCGGTCTGCTCGGCAACGACCGTAGCGCACGATCTCGGTGCCGTTTTGCAAATGCATGTTGAGCACGCGTGGCGCGTTCGCTGTCTTTGTTTGGTGTGACAAAAAACAGGTGCATTCAAATCCGAGTGATTTAGCATACAGGGACGTAGCCAGGGCGTGATTGGAGGCGACGGTGCCGAACGTAGCTATGCGTTTCGCCCTTTTTCGACGCGCCCGGCACAGCAGATACTCGAGCTTGCGAACCTTGTTACCGCCGTACAGCTTCCCGGTCAGGTTGTCGCACTTGATCGCGACGCGGCGCTGCCCCGTGCTGGTAGGAATTGATTTCTCGTCGAGTGGCGTCGGCAGGTCCGCAAGCATGATTTTCGGCAGTTGTGCCGCCAGCCGTGGATACAGAGCCCCGAGATAGTCATCCATGGTTCGAATACTAACGAATAAAGCAGTATGGCTGCGCAATTCAATAGCATAAGCCGCGGCCACTGATTAGAATGAGCGCACCGATATCTGACTGTTTCGGAGATAAGCTTGTCAGATGCAGTTGACCGTGGCATCACGGTCACAGAAATGACAGCGATGGACCAGCCCATCGACGTGTCCCCGGAGACCACGGCGGCCTTTGTCGGACGTGCGCTTCGCGGCCCCCTGAACGTTCCGCTATTGGTACACAGCTTCGGCGATTTTCGTCGTCGATTCGGTGACGTCTGGACGCGCTCGAGTCTCGCGCCTGCCGTGAAACAGTTCTTCGAGCACAGCGGCAAGAATCTGTATGTCGTGCGTGTTGCAAACAACGCGCGCGGAGCGATGATCTGCATTCCGGCGAGCGGCTCAGCGCTCGTTATGCGTGCGCTCGAGCCGGGTTCGACAGAACGCATTCGTGCAGCTGTCGATTTCGACGGCATTGATCCGAAAAACGATGAACTCTTCAATCTGACACTGCAGCGCATAGATCCGGCTACCGGACTCGTTACTGATCAGGAAATGTTTCGCCGCACCAACTTCCGTGAAGATGCCGAGAACTTTGTCGCAGACCTGCTGCTGACGTCGACGCTTGCCCGTGTCGAGCATCCTTATCCGACACACCGGCCCGAACTGACGTTCGGGGCAAACGTACCGTTCAATGTGGCTTACGCCGAGCATTCGCAGGAAGGATCGGACGGGCACGAATTGTCGGACTACGATCTCGTTGGCTCGAGGGTACGCGGCACCGGCATGTTTTCACTGGACCAGGTCGATCGATTCGATCTGTTGTATTTGCCGCCGCCGGGAAAAGGCCGGGATCCCGGTCCCGCGTCGCTGCTTGCGGCAGAACTTTACTGTCGCGAGCGCGGCGCGATGCTGGTCGTTGATCCACCGACTGACTGGGTCACGCCGGCGAAAGCCGTTGCGGGCATTCGCAAGATGGGTTTGGCCAGTCCAAACATGGTCGGGTACTTTCCAAGAATGTATCGACGGCGCGACGAGGACGGCGCGCCGCGAGCCGTTGGCGGCGCGCTGGCGGGCCTTCTGTGCAAGCTCGATCGAACCTACGGACCCTGGCGTGATCTCGACCAGCAGGGCATGGGCTTCAGACGTGAGCTGGTCCCCGCATTCGCGGTCAGTGAGGAGGACGGGCAAGCCCTTGCGCGCGAGGGGCTCAATGTTCTTGCGAACGGCCCGGCGGGCCGTGCACGACTGCGTGGCTCCGTGACTATGGGCCGCGGCAGTGAGTCGCATCGCAATTATGCGAGCCTGCCGGTTCGGCGACTCTGTCTGCGGATCGTCAGTTCCATCGAACAAGCGACACGCTGGGCGGTGTTCGAGCGTGACGATTTCCAGCTCGAAGAGCGCATTCGCAGCCAGGTCGTCGCTTTTCTTGCCGGCCTCGCCAATGAGGGCGCCTTCGAAAACGACCGCTTTTTCGTTGAATGCGATGCGGGATTGTCACACCGTGCGGACAGTCTCGGGCGCGGCGTCACGATCCTCGTTGTCTTTCATCCGCTCGGCTGCCGGGAGACCGTCTCGTTAACGCTGCACCAGACGGTATCAGGTTGCCGCGTGGCAACAACGGCATTTGCCCCGGTTATGGAAGATT
>CAMYMP010000454.1 GCA_947259435.1 uncultured Woeseiaceae bacterium | reverse complement strand
TCTAAAGAACGCGATCCCCAAATTACAAAGATTCAACTTGGTTCTCACGTTGTTTTGCCTTAGCAAATTCCAACGCGAGCACCCACACAAATTATCTGTATTAACTTGTTAAAGAACAGTTGAAAAACGGGGCCAAACCCTGTTTTCCACGACCCCTTGTCGGAGTCCGATCCTTGAAAATCCGGTATGTCCCGGTTCTTCGAGGGGGACCCACAATTATACAGGCCAAGCGGGATCAAAGAACAGCCCGGGCCTGCTGCAGTGCGTCGATTTTGGGGTCTGCCGAAGGACACCGTACCTCCAGCGGACGGGCATTATAGCCGTGAACAGGCGCCGGTCAACACTTAATCCGGCTATTTGTGAAATAACCTGGCCCGGCACACGCCGGCAGGCTGTTTTCCCAGGTTTTTCAGATACTTTGCTCCGGCGAATATGCTACTTCACCGCTGCCCGCCACGCTTTGTACTCGGCCGACTGCAGCAACTGCGCGTAGGCTTTGTTCTTTTGCAGCGCCTCGGGACCCAGTTCGTAACCGAATTCGCCCTCGAGCTTCTGTAAGGCCTCGACCGATCCCGGGTAATCGGCCGCTGCCGCGCGCGCATTCAGCGCCGACCACCAGCCCAACTCAAGAGTGGGCTCGAGCTGCAACGCCTCGTCTGCGTATAACACTGCCTCCGACGTATTGCCCATGACGAGCGCGGCCGCCGACAGCCGTGCCTCCATGGCCGCGTCTTGGACGTCCAGTCTGTCCGCGAGCCTCTGCAAGGCCTGAAACGCTTCCTCGTACATTCGTGACGGAAAGTAGTAGTCGAGCAACATCAGCGAATACAGCGGCTCATCCGGAAAATGCTCGGCCATGATCTTCAACGCCGCGACCATTTGCCGGCGCTTGCGTACCTTTTTCGCAAGCTGTACGGATAATTCGATCACGACGCGCTGACGCTGGAACCGTTCCTGCAGGCCGTCACGTACTTCGAGGTAGCGATCCAGCCGGCGATCGCGAGCCGCCTTGAGCAACTCGCCAAACATGAACAGCTCACTGTCCTTGACGTTCTGGAAGTCGAGCAGCTTGCGCATGTTCGGTGCGCTTGGCGCGGCCATCACCATCGATCTACCCATGCTCTCCGAAAATCGCATGCCGCTCAGGAAATCCGTCCAGTCGACGACAATCACTCGACTCTTTTTATCCAGACGCAAATCATATTCGTGATATCTGAACTTGAATTTCGGCTCATCGAAGCGAACGACGGCTCTGCCGCGATCACCACGAGACTCGATACCGAGCAAGGTTGCCTTGATCCCGCCTTCGGGAACCGCAAACGCTGAGGTGATCACATCATCGTAGGAATATTCGAGCCTCTCATTGAATTGCTTTTTTATTTTCTGATCGATCAGGCGCAGACCGAAGATTCGATCCACCATATCCTGCTTGTCGGTCGCTTTGACGAAGCCGTCAAAAGACCCCTTGTTCATATCGTTGACGATTTTCCCGAAGCCCGAACGAAAAGCTTCCTGCCTGGCCAGCTCCGCCTGTTCGGCATCCTCGAGCTCATCGGCGCCCGCTGACGAGCAAAAAGCGACGGCGAAAACGATCAGATACCAAAACAGATTTTGGGTCTTCATTGCAATGGCCTCAGTCCGAGTCAGGTCAGGCTGACTCGCGAGAACTTGCGCTTACCAACCTGATAGATGCAGGTACTACCCGCATCGATTTCAAGTGCGCGGTCTTCAACTCGGATACCGTCGATGCGGACAGCGCCTTGTTTGATCATGCGAAACGCTTCGGACGTACTGCTAACGAGCCCGGCCTGCTTCAACAGGTGTGCAATACCAAGCCGTCCATCTTTGCTCTGCAGGCTTAGCTCCGGCATTTCCTCCGGCATGGCGCCCTGTTGAAAGCGCGCAACGAATTCTTCTTTCGCCGCGATCGCTGCAGCGCCGTCATGAAAGCGTTCGACAATCTCATGTGCCAGCTCGAATTTTGCATCGCGAGGATTCATTCCCTCGCCAACGCGTTTCTTCAAACCGGCAATATCTTCGAGTGAGCGAAAACTCAATAGTTCGAAGTAACGCCACATCAATTCATCCGATACGGACATGAGTTTGCCGAACATCTCACCCGGCGCATCCGTGATACCGACATAGTTGCCAAGCGACTTCGACATCTTCTGCGCGCCGTCGAGCCCTTCGAGCAAAGGCATCGTCATGACAATTTGTGGGTCCTGCCCATAGTCTTGCTGCAGTTGCCGGCCGACGAGCAGGTTGAATTTCTGATCGGTACCGCCGAGTTCGACGTCCGCTTTCAGTTCGACCGAGTCGTAGCCTTGTACGATCGGGTACAGGAACTCGTGAATGGAAATCGGCTGACCGGCCGAATATCGCTTATTGAAGTCGTCGCGCTCCAGCATTCGTGCCACGGTGTGGTGCGATGCCAGCTTGACGAGCCCGGCCGCATCCATAGTGCCCATCCAACGCGAGTTGAAATCGATGCGTGTGCGCTTCTGGTCGAGAATCTTGAAGATCTGCGTCTCGTAGGTTTTGGCGTTCTCCTGTATCTCTTCCGGTGACAACGCCGGGCGAGTCGCATTCTTGCCTGACGGGTCGCCGATCATGCCCGTGAAGTCGCCAATCAAGAAAACGACCTCGTGGCCCAAATCCTATCGAAACCTGCTTTGATGACCAGTGGCCGTTTGAGCTTCAGCTTCGCTTCAAGGCCATTCTCCGGCAAAACTTCGTCGCTGCCGCGAACGAGTTCGCGTAGTTGTTCCTTAATATTCGTCATGACATCCGGTCGGGGGGCTAGATCTGCTGCGGAACTGTAGCATTCTCAGGCTTTGATGAAAGCCCATATGTAGCCGTTCCAAGCAATCTTGGTTAACACCATGACTTATAACACTTTTCTTTGACCTGCCGTAATCGTCACGGTAGAGTAGCGGCATCACGAATCGCGGGGACGCCGACTTGCATCGCCCAGTCAGTCCACTACTGCACGATTACAAACCACCGGCGGCCAAGTCGCCGCAGAAGTCCAGAGCACTGCAGTGGTTTGCTGTCGGTCTGGGCATCCCGCTGATCGGCCTCGCCATGATCTCGATGGTCGATTCGACAAGCAGTCAGCCACCGACGCCCGCGACACCTGCCATGACCGCCAGCGCTGGCGCTGAAGTAAGCAACGACGAGCTGGTTGAAGAGCCTGCCGTGTATTTGGGCGAACCACTCGTATGGGCGCCCGAGCCTGAGTACGAGACACTGACGCTGACGATTCGCTCTGGCGACACACTTGATCAGTTATTTCGCAAACACCGGCTGGACATCGGTCACCTCGCAACGATCGCGCGACTTGACGCGGCCGGCAAACAATTCCGCAAAATCAAACCGGGTGATGTTTTTGAAATCACCCACGATGAAGGCAAGCTCGTAAGCATGTACTCAGCGCTGACTCTGAC
>CAMYMP010000453.1 GCA_947259435.1 uncultured Woeseiaceae bacterium | reverse complement strand
GCTCACCATACACAGGGGCGAGGTTCGCAAACGTATCCGCGATTTTTTCGCCGCTGCGGCTTTCGGAAACGGCGGCAGCAAATTCCAGATCGGGATGGGCCGAGATCAGGCGCAGCAGCTCGCCGCCTACATAGCCGGTTGCGCCGAGAACGACGGCCTGAATTCTTCCGCTCATGCTACCTCCTTGTTCTTGAGTATCGCGGCAACGAGATCGCCGAGAGCGACACCGTTGGATAGCGCATTGATCGCGGGTAGTGACAGTTTCTCGGAGATCTGGTCGACACCGACTGCATTGTCGGTCGCGGGACCGGTCACCACGGCGGGCTCGATGTTGAAACTATCGCGCAGGATTTTCGCCCCGCCCCATGCAGATACGGGATCGTTCGCGCAGAGGATGACGGCCGTCAACGCGTCGCGAATCGACGTGTCCGACAGGATCGCCTCGACGCCATACGCGCCCAGCAAGCCGTCACCGAGTTCGAGTACGATCACGTCAGGATTATGCTCTGCCAGCCCCGTCAACAGCGCCCGGGTCAGTGCCGGCCCGTTTTCGGCCGTCGTTGTCACAATGCCGAGATCGGAGAAGATCATCGTTTCGGTGGCGCCGGCGTCTTCCATTGTCAGTATGTCGCGCCGAAGCGAAACGCCAGTGGCTTTGCAAGCCGCAACGTGCAGACCCAGATGCCGTAGCCGGCTCACAATGGCGCAGGCGGCGGCCGTCTTTCCCGAGTCCATGCAGGTGCCGGCGAGGGCGACGACGGACACGCCACGGGTATCGAATCGTGCATCGCTGTCGAGAGGCTTCTCGCCGGCTCGCGCGGGTACGCCAATGCGTTCGCCGAGATAGGGAAAGTGCAGCACGGTGCCGAGCACTTCGCAGTCGAAGGGCGGTCCGACGTCGGGATTCGCCGAGTCGCAGATACCCAGCACGCCACCGATGTTGAGAAGCTGAATCGTATCGCCGGCCTCGAGTTCGCCCGGCAGGTGGCCGGAGTAACCACGCAACGCTTTGCGGTGGCCGAGCGCGCCGACGACGATATCGCCCTGATTGACGGTTGCCATTCGTCCGGACGTGAGCTCAAGCTGGTTATAACGCGCTTTGTTATTGAGCACGCGCACCGCAACGAGGACACCCTCCTCGCACGGAATGTCTCCTGAAAGCCGCAGCTCGTGCCCGAGTTGGCTGTGCTGCGCAACGGATGCGACTTTGTCGACAATGACGGTTTTCACTGTCCGTCTCCTGCGGCACGGGTCTGCAGCGATCCCGGCAGCGAAAGGATGCGTGCGTAGCCGAGGGCATCCGCAGCGGTCCATTCGCCGGCGGCTTCGCCGTATACCCCTTTCGTCGCCGCGAGTAGCGAGTGCCTGGATTCGACGCCCTGGATAAAAAGACTGCCCGGCCGCAGCGAGAATTTCACGGTTCCTGTCACGCGCTGTTGCGATGAACTCAGCAATGCCTCGATGTCCGCGCACACGAGATCTAGTTGCTTGCCTTCGTGCACGAGGTCGCCGTAGACAGCGGCGACGCTGTCTTTTACGCGCATCTGCTGCGCGCTGAGAACGAGTTTCTCGAGTTCGCGGTGTGCCGTAATCAGCGTAACGGCCGCCGGAGCTTCGAAAGCAACGCGACCTTTCGTACCGAGCACCGTATCGCCCAGGTGTATGCCGCGGCCGATGCCGTAACTTCCGGCCAGTGCTTCCAGACTTTCGATGAGTTCAACAGGCTTCATTCTGTCGCCGTTCAGCGCGACCGGCACACCGGTGTCGAATTCGAGCGTGTGTTGTGATGGCGATTGCGGGTCCGAAAACGCGTTTGCTGACAGAACCCAGGCCTCTTCCGGAATCGCGTTCTGGGAGCTCAGCGTCTCCTGGCCGCCAATCGTAATTCCCCAGAGCCCGCGGTTGATCGAGTATGCGGAACCCTGCGCCGGCAGCGGCATGCCGTGGTCCTCGAGGTATTCGAGCTGCTCCTCGCGAACCCAGCTGTTGTCGCGCACCGGGGCGAGAATCGTCAGCCCGGGATTCAGCGTGCGCAGCGCCACTTCGAAGCGAACCTGGTCGTTGCCGGCGGCTGTGCAGCCATGGGCTACCGTTGTCGCGTTGCGGTCTTTGGCCAACTGCGCCAGACGTGCAGCTTGCAAACCGCGTTCGGCGCCGACACAAAGCGGGTAGGCCTGGCCGCGCAGGACGTTGCCCGCGATCAGGTGGGTGATAACCGTATCGAAGAACGCCTGCTTGCAGTCGATGAGGACGTGTTCGATCGCGCCGAGCGCCTTTGCCCGCTGCTCCAGCGCAGCGGCCGCTTGAGCGTCGATGCCTCCGGTATCGACGGTCGCCGTGATGATGTCGCGCCCGCAGGTTTCTTTAAGCCAGGGGACGCAGAATGACGTATCGAGGCCGCCGGAGAACGCAAGAATAATGGGTGAAGAGTCTTTGCTCACGATAGTTTCCTGAAGTCTGCTGATTACGCGTGACGCGCTCGCTCGATCTTTGCGATAAGGATTCTCTGGCTCGCCGCCGAGTCGGAAGCGACAAACACGGTATCGTCGCCGCCGATGTTGCCAATCATTTCCGGCCAATCGCTGCGATCGAGCGCAAGTGCGACTCGCTGTGCAGCGCCGATCGCCGTCTTGATGACCGTCAGGTTTGGCCCGGCAGGCGTAACGCTGCGCAGGAACTCCGCGGCGGCGGCGAGTTCCTCGTGGTCCGCCGAAGCGGGCC
>CAMYMP010000452.1 GCA_947259435.1 uncultured Woeseiaceae bacterium | reverse complement strand
AAACCGCTTGATGCCCCGGCCTGGTTATAACCGAGGTTCCGGTCCTGGAAGCTTGCTGAGATACCGACGCCGAACTTGCCGTCTGCAAAAGTGTTGCTGAAGATGCCGGAGATTTCCGGCGTGGCGCTGTCACCGTTCTCGACAGAGCTGTCCAGCACGGCCTTCGCGCCAATGCTCAGGACCATGTCCGCATTGTCGAACGGCCGCGCCGTCTTGATATCGACCGTCGCGCCCAGGCCGCCGGATGGGAGGCGAGCCTGACTGGTCTTGTAAACGTTTATAGCGGCAACCGCCTCGGAGGCAATGTTGGCAAAGTCGAAAGACCGGGAGGAGGACGCGCTTCCTCCTTCAATCGTGGTGCCGGGCATCTGCCGGCCATTCAGCGTGACCAGATTGAAGTTGGGGCCGACACCACGAACCGTGACCTTTGAGCCCTCACCAATCTCTGTGCGATCGATCGACACGCCGGTGATTCGCTGCAGCGACTCGGCAAGGTTTGTGTCAGGGAATTTGCCGATGTCTTCCGAGATGATGCCGTCCGACACGCCTTGTGAGTCGCGTTTCTGGATCATTGAAGACTGGAGGCTGCCGCGGATGCCGACGCTCACGATTTCTTCTATCACACCTTGCTGCTGAGCCTGTGCCGGCGTGTACGCAGTCGCGCCGAGCGCCAGTGCTACGCCCATGGCCAATGGAGTCTTGGTGAAATTCTGGTCTTTCATGCATGATCCCCCGATCGGATTTCTTTAGGTATTGCGTTTTTTGAATCTGGAATGTAAGCGCTTACTTTTCTGAATCTAACTCATGCCAACCCGGCCCGTCAACCCGCAATTTGTAACAAATATTTGTGGTGGCTTTTCAACAACTTATCGACCAGGGCGTAACTTTGTAGCTAAGCCTATGATTTCGGAGATTTTTTCTGAATACGGCGATGTAGGTGTTCTGCTACGAAAATCACAAAAAGTTTCCCGCAAAAAATGGAAGCGCTTACACTTTCTGCGCACCAAGGGCGTAACGACACAGGTAACATAGGCCGCATGACTGACATCAGTATCCAAGCGAACCCGGAGATCTCGCCGCAACTGCTCCTGGCGGGCACGGAGCGCACCCCGGTCGTAATCATCGATGACTTCGCCGTAGATACGGGAGACGTGATTCGCTACGCGATCAATTCCGCCAGCTTCGCCCCCGACACCAGCACGCTTTATCCGGGAGTAAGAGCCCAACCGACGAAGGGTTACGTGCAGGAGATCATCCGGGTGATCTCGCCCATTTTAGAAGACGTGTATTCGATTCCCGCGGATCGTGGGATGAAGTTCAATAGTTTTTACTCTCTCGTCGCAACACAACCCGAACAACTGCAGGGTTTACAGCGGATGCCGCACTTTGACAGCACGCACGAGCATTTCTTCGCCATCACGCACTATCTGAACCCGGGCGAGTTTGCAGGCACGGGTCTCTTTCGTCACCGACCCACCGGGTTCGAAAACGTCACCGAAGACAGATTCAAGGACTTCGCCGACGCCGCCAATGCTTTTATTGCGGCACATGGCGAGCCGGCGCTAGGGTACATTGCAAAGAGCAATGACCACTTCGAGCTCTACGAACGGATCGATTATCGGCCGAACCGGCTGGTCGCCTACCCGGGCAGCCTCTTGCATTCAGGCCTGATCGACCCGGCACGGGACGTCAGTTCGGACCCCGCGACCGGCCGATTGACTACCAACGTCTTTATGGAATTCCGGTGAGCTACCTGCGTGCCCGAACGGATAGGACGCGCGCCGCAGCGCGCCCGGCTGCTCAGTAAACGCCGAGTTTGTGCAGCCCGACCAATGACATGGCTGCGGCCAACACGATGAACAGCGTGCTGATCGAGTACTCCATCACCCGATGCGAGACATAGGTCTGCAAGCGCGGGCCGATCTGGCCGCCGATCAGCACACCCGGTATCGTGTACGCGACGAGATTCCACGGTATTGCGTCGAAGCCACCTTCGCTGATCAGCTGCCCGATCAGAGTGAACGACGCGCAGGCAACTGTGACGATGACAATCTTCACGGACGCAGCTACCGCGATCGGCAGCGGCACGCCGCGCTTGGTCAGCTGCGGTACGATGACCTCGCCGATGCCGACCGATACCATGCCGGTCAGGAACGCGCCGATTCCTGTGTAAAGCCCCCCCGCAACACCCGGCTCGGGGATCCTGTAAACATACTCGCGGCCGGCACTGTCCACCTTGCGCCTGAGGTTCGCATCGCTCTTCTTCGTCGGCGGATGATCCGTCGCGACGTCTTCCTCGTGCTGCACGACGATGTGAATGATTGCGAGAATCAGCACGAGCAGCGCGTAGCCGATGATCAAAAGGCCACCGGGCACCAGGTGTGCGAGGAAGGCGCCGACGATCGCAACCGGGGCAGCGATTCGCAGGTACTTGAAGACGATCGCGAAATCGATCAGTCGTTTACGATAGTAGCCGATGAATCCCGAGGTAAACCCGAACGTTTCGGTCAGCAAAGCGGTGCCGATCGCGACGACGGTACTCTCCAGCGGATATTCGGGCCCCAGCAGCGGAAATATAAGAACGAAAATCGGCGTGAACAGCGCCGCACCACCGATACCGCTCAGCATCGCGAGGGTCGCCACGCACATCGCCACCGGGAACATGAACCAGTAAAGCGTGAAGTCCATCAGCGCCTTGCGTCAGCCACTAAGTCAGGCCGCTG
>CAMYMP010000451.1 GCA_947259435.1 uncultured Woeseiaceae bacterium | reverse complement strand
GCACGCGCGCTGCGGCGAAGCGGCCGATTCGCGATACGGCGGGGCAAACTGATCAGCGGCGTTGCAGTTCTGGTGATAGCAATAAGCATCGCCGGAATATTCCGTATCGACATCAATGACAACCCGGTTCGCTGGTTCAAAGCCAACCACTCGATTCGCGTTGCCGACGACGTCTTGAATGAACACTTCGCGGGCACTTACGATGCTTTCGTCGTGTTGACACACAAAAATGACAGCGCGCTGCCTGAATTCATCATTACCGCAGACAAGTTATTGGCAGGCGTTGACGAACATTACGCAGCCGGCATTCGCAAACAGCTCAGAGCCGATCCGGCCGACATCGGTGCCTGGTATGGAAACCTGATTGCGGCCATTGATGATGCTCTGTTCGATGCGCAGGATCCTGCGTCGATTGACTCCCTGGAACGGCTGATGACGCTGGCAGAGGAGGCTCAGGCCGGTTCCAAGTACTTTCTTCGTCCGGACATGCTGGAGCAGATAAGTGACATACAGCAGGCCCTGAATAGCTCGGGCTATGTTGGCAAATCCAATGCCGTGACCGATGTCGTTAAAGTCGTCAACCGGGAACTGCGCGGCGGAGCCGATGACCACTATGAGATTCCACCGACCGTCAATGCGGTCGCACAAACGCTGATGCAGTACCAGTCGTCTCACAGACCACATGACCTGTGGCATATCGTAACGCCTGATTTCACGTCCACGGCCATATGGCTGCAGCTCAAGAGCGGCGACAACCAGGATATGAGTCGAGCCATCGATTTCCTCGACGACTACCTTGCAGCAAACCCGCTGCCTGACGACGTCGAGATGCGTTGGGCCGGCAAAACCTTCATCAACGTTGTCTGGCAGGACGTCATGGTCACCGGCATGCTCAAGAGTCTCATGGGGGCGTTCGTCGTCGTATTTCTGATGATGGCGTTTCTCTTTCGCAGCCCGCGCCTGGGACTTTTCGCGATGGTGCCGCTGTCCATTACGATACTCGGTGTTTACGGGATTATCGGCTGGGTCGGCAAGGACTACGACATGCCGATCGCCGTCTTATCATCGCTGACTCTGGGCTTGTCGGTGGACTTTGCCATTCACTTCATTGAACGGACTCGCGCACTATTGCGGAGCACGGGCTCGTTCACGGTTGCAACGGAACAGATATTCGAAGAGCCTGCTCGAGCAATTGCACGTAACGCGATCGTAATCGCAATAGGTTTCACGCCTCTGTTCTTCGCACCGCTCGTGCCTTACATCACAGTTGGTGCGTTCATGGCCGCGATCATGGCACTGTCGGGTGTCACGACACTGATTCTATTGCCCGCCCTGATGTCCTGGGCGGGCCCCTGGTTGTTTCCGGAAATGAACAAACGCGGCGCTTTCGCGGTTGCGACGACGCAGCCCGACACAGCATAAGGAGGGAGGAACGGATGAGCATAAGAATTCTTTTCGCACTGGCTGCCTTCATAACAGGTGCCAGCGTCCACGCCGAGGCCCTGGAAGACGCCGATGATATCGTCGCGCGTGCGGATCTTGCTTCCTATTACGCCGGAGATGACGGCCGCTCCGAAGTAAGGATGATCATCAGCGACGCACAGGGTCGCCAGCAACGGCGACAATTCACGGTACTGCGCCGCGACGTTGATGACGGGGGCGACCAGCGGTTTCTGGTCGTATTCAGCCAGCCCTCCGACGTGCGCAATACCGTGTTTCTCGTCGACAAACACATCGATCGGGATGACGATCGCTGGCTGTATCTGCCCGGACTCGACCTGGTCAAACGGATTTCCGCCGGAGACAAGCGCACGAGTTTTGTCGGCGCGCACTACTTTTACGAGGACGTTTCCGGCAGGCGTCCAGCGGATGATGCGCATGAACTCATCGAGACAACCGGCGAGTACTACGTACTCAAGCATGTACCACACGACCCGCAGAGCGTCGAATTTTCGAGTTACGTCACCTGGATAGATCGGACAACGTTTCTGCCAATGAAGATCGAATACACCAATCCTGCGGGCGATCTTTATCGGCGCGTCGAAGTCATGAAGGTCGAGGATATCGACGGCCATCCGACCGTGACGATCAGTCGCGTATCGGATCTGCTGACGGGCGGCGCCACCGATATGCAGTTTCGCTACGTCAAGCACGATATCGGTCTGCCGGATTCCGTCTTTACAGAGCGTTCGCTGCGCAACCCGCCGGGTGACTGGCTGAAACGCCCGGAAGGCTGAGCCGGCCCTCGCCATGAATCTCCGGCCGCTGTTTTTGCTGGTACCCACCGTGTTGTTCGCCCAGGACGATGTGTGGGACGACGAAGACTGGGGCGAAGATGATTCCGGCACCGTCTGGAGCGGCTTTGTCGAGGCCGGGCTCGGAACTCGTTTTAACAGCGATCCGTTGCTCGATAATCAGAAGACCCTCGAAGAATTGCGGCTACGCGTCGAAGCTGAATGGCAGCCCGGCGATACCACGGTCAGCCTCAAGGCCGACGGCATTTACGACCATGTCGCGGACGACTGGGATGCGGA
The DNA here is from genome assembly GCA_947259435.1 of uncultured Woeseiaceae bacterium. The sequence goes on along the minus strand of CAMYMP010000451.1, from coordinate 196 downwards.
AATCAGGGATCTGAGCGTTGCGTTTTCGCTTGGCAAGAATGTCGACGTCAGAGCCGGGCGACAGGTGCAGACCTGGGGAACTGGCGATTTGGTCTTTCTGAACGATCTGTTCCCGAAAGACTTCGTCTCCTTCTTTGCTGGCCGCGATGATGAGTATCTCAAGGCGCCCGGTAACTCGATACGACTGACCCGATAC
>CAMYMP010000450.1 GCA_947259435.1 uncultured Woeseiaceae bacterium | reverse complement strand
GTCCGGCGCCTCGAGGGCGATCCAACGTTCATCAGTAAATTCAATACGGGCCTCGAGTTCGCGTTCCTGATCTTCGTCATGTTTCGCGCCGGCTTTGGCTGGCCTGACGACATCACCATTACTGTTGTCGGTGCCGCCGTACTTGTGACGGTCGTCATCAGCGGTTACGACTACGTCTCAAACTGGATTCGAAGTGCGCGTACGAGGTCTGAGTCGTGAACGAGAGCCTGCGATTGAACTGGCTGATCGCGATTGCATTGGTTGGCTGGCTTATGTACCTGCTTGCGCCCATTCTGACGCCCTTCGTCGCGGCCGCGTTACTGGCGTACATCGGAGATCCGATCGCCGATCGCCTGCAGCGCCTGAAGCTGCCGCGGACACTGGCAGTTGTCGCAGTATTCGTGCTGACATTTTTGGTGCTCGGACTACTAGTACTACTGGTTGGTCCGCTGATCCGCACGCAGGTCGGTGCGCTTCTGGATGCGTTACCGGAAATTGTGCGGCAGGTCGAACAGGTCTGGTTGCCAAACATTGCCGAGATGCTCGATCTCGAGATTGGCGAGGATGTCGGCATTGGCGCGTTCGTTGCGCGTTACGGAGACATGGCCGGCAGTTGGGGCACGAAGGTTCTCGTATCGGTGTCGCAGTCGGGTGGCGCGGTGGCCGCCGCGGTGCTCAGCTTGTTCCTGGTGCCGATCCTGACGTTCTATCTGCTGCGTGACTGGGATTCTATCCTCGTTCACCTCGAGGCGCTGATTCCGTCCAAGCAGCACGATACCGTGGTTGACCTCGCCAGGGAGACAGACGAAGTGCTCGGCGCTTTTCTGCGCGGACAGTTACTCGTGATGTTCGCGCTCGCGGTTATCTACTCGGTGGGCCTCGGACTAGTCGGGCTCAAGTTTGCCATTGCGATTGGCGTAGTGTCCGGGCTGGTCAGTTTCGTTCCATACCTGGGTTTCGTATTCGGTATCGCTCTGGCGTCGCTTACGGTTGTGCTCGAACCGGATCCCCTATGGCGGCTCGTGGGCGTCGTTGCGACGTTTTCTGTCGCGCAGGCTCTCGAAGGATCGCTGCTCACACCCAAACTCGTCGGCGATCGTATCGGACTGCATCCGGTTCTGATCATTTTCGCTGTTGCCGCGGGCGGACAACTGTTTGGTTTTTTTGGCATATTGCTCGCGCTGCCGGCTGCCGCGGTACTGTCTGTTCTCGTGCGGTTCGCTTTTGTCCGCTACCTCAAAGAGCACCCGGAGATCGACGTCGATGAAATAATCGACGAATCGTAGGGCAGGGGAAACTATTCGTGAGTCAGCTGGCTTTGCCATTGCGCCTTGCCGATCATGCGGTGTTCGAAAGCTACCTGAATACCGGCAACGAGGCACTCGTATCCGTACTTGCCGAACTCGCCGGCGGCAACGGCCAGGGCTGCTGGCTCTGGGGCCCGGCGGCGACGGGTAAGACGCACCTGTTGCAGGCCGTCTGTGACCGTGCCGGTGACCAATCGGCCTATGTGCCGCTTCGGATGCTGGCGGATGCGGGCCCCGGGATCCTCGAAGGTCTCGCGAGCCGTGACCTGATCTGTATTGACGATCTCGACAGTGTCGCCGGCGATGCGGCCTGGGAAAATGCGTTGTTCGACTTGTGTAATCAGATTCTGGATGCCGACCGCATTCTGGTCGTGTCGGCTGTCATGTCGCCGCGCGAGTGCCCGATTGAACTTCCGGATCTACAGAGTCGGTTGGTGCGATTGCCGACGTTTCGTGTGCGGCCATTAGGTGACGACGAACGCGTATCGGCGTTGCAGTTGCGAGCCAAACATCGTGGTCTCGACTTGCCTGACGATACGGCGCGATTCCTGCTAAATCGCAGCAGAAGAGATATGGCCAGCCTTTACGATGTGCTCGACAAGCTGGATCTCGCGGCGTTGCGCGCGAAGCGGCGACTCACGATTCCGTTCGTCAAGGACGTCATAAGTGATCTGTAGGCGCAGCCACGCCCTTAAGCGAGCTTCTTGGCGATCTCCGCGACGCGCTTGCCGAGAGCTCGTGCTAGCGTCTTTTCGTCGTCGGATATTTCGGCGCTCTTGCGGCCGAAAGTGACGTGACTAGCGCCATAAGGCGTGCCCCCCGTTTTTGTCGTCGTTAGCGCTTCTTCGGTATAGGGTAGCCCGACGAGAATCATGCCGTGGTGCAGCAGCGGCACAGCCATGGTCAGGAGCGTCGATTCCTGTCCCCCGTGCAGGCTGGATGTCGAGGTGAACACCGCGGCTGGTTTGCCCGCTGCGGCCGCCGAGAACCACTCATTAACCGTGCCATCCAGATAATGGTTCAGCGCCGCGTCCGCGTTGCCGAACCGCGTCGGGCTGCCCATGATAAGGCCGGCACAGTCAGCCAGGTCCTTAGGTGACGCGTAGGGCGGCCCCGAATCAGGTACGCCGTCTTCAACGGCATGGGTAACGGCCGAGACGGCCGGCACGGTACGCAGCCGTGCTGCCATACCATCGACCGAGTCCACCCCGTGGCATACTTCCCGCGCCAGCGCTTGCGTCGTTCCTAGTCTGGAATAGTACAAAACCAATATTTCGCTCATGTATTTATCAACTCACGCGCGTTTTCAGGTGGTCGACCAATCACGGCTTTGCCGGTGCTCTCGTCGACCACGATTGGACGAGTATTTCCAATGTTTTCCGTGACTTGGAACAGCGTGGATTGTGGTATATGGTAATTGACATCATATCCTCGTAATTGGTAGCGTTGACCGGTTTCCCATACCTAGAATAACAATGCAATCCAGCCGTCTGATAACTTTCCTGGCCGGCGCCGTGCTTGCGGCGTTGCTTGGCGTTGCCGGCTGTCAGAGCGCACCTCCCGTGCAGGAAATGTCGGATGCGCGACAGGCTATCACGGCTGCAAAAGAGGCAGGCGCGGCAGAGCACGCGTCAATCGATCTCCAGGAGGCGGTCGATTTCCTCGAAAGCGCCGAGCAGTCGATCAATTCGAAAAACTACGCGCAAGCGCGTCGTGACGCGTTACAGGCCAAGGCGAAAGCGCACGAAGCGCTGAAGCTTAGCGAGACGGGCCAGGAAGAGAATCCCTAGCCAGACCCTATGCCTGCTGCGCGCCGATTCACGATCAAAGGCCGTGTACAAGGCGTGTTCTTTCGTGACAGTACGCGGCGCGTTGCCGAATCACTTGGAATCACCGGACATGCCATCAACCTAAGCGACGGCAACGTCGAAGTGCTGGCCTGTGGCGAACCTGCTGCCCTCAACGAACTTGCACGCTGGTTGGATAACGGACCCCCGATGGCCGTTGTCACGGATGTTGTTGCGCAAGAAGTCGAATGGACGGATCTAGCGGGATTCAGGACTGGCTAGGGTGAATGTCCGCAAAGCCCGTGATCGGGATGTTCATCGACCGAAGTAAAGCGCAGCTTCGCGAGCCATGAGGGAGATGAATGTCGCGATCACGGGCTGTTTGAACAGATCTACCCTTGGTACCACTTTCGACTGAGTTTGTTGATGACCTTGTTCGGATACTTGCGCTTGCCAAGACTGCCGTTGTAACGGCCCAGCGCCCGTCGCAGGTCGCCCTTTTCCTTGTCGAGGTAGAACTTCAGGATCGTGCAGCCATAGCGCAGATTAGTGTCGAGCCGGATCAGGTTATCGTCGGGCCGGCCGATTTCCTCGCGCCAAAACGGCATTACCTGCATCAGGCCGAGCGCGCCCGCGACAGATATCGCATAGCGATCGAAGTTGCTTTCTACCTCGATAACGGCCAGTACGAGTTCCGGTGGTAAGTCGGCTCGCGACGCTTCGTAATGCACCCGTGTCAGAATCTCGATGCGCTCATCCGGGTCGCGGACCTGACGAGCGAGACGCGAAGACATGTCGGTGAGCCAGACTTCAGCATCAAAGCGGTCGTCAAAGCTATCCGAGGCGGTCGCGGCCTCGCGCAGAATTTCGCGCAGTTCCGGATCCGGGACCTGTTCCGCCACAGCCCAAACCGGCGCGAATAGCGCCAGAAGTGCGATGCGCAGGATGAAATGGCGTCCGATCTTCATAGGCAGAGCTATTGTAGCGAAAACACTAGCTTATAGCGCTTTCTTTGAGCAGATTGAGAGCAGCTAGCTTCACGGTTCAGATTGCGCGACTCGTCGTCGCGGCGGTGGCGATATTCGAGTTCATCCGCTTCCAGTCCGCGCTCCGAAACGACGAGCCGATGCGGGATACCAACTAATTCAGCGTCGGCGAATTTGACGCCCGGCCGGACATCGCGGTCGTCAAACAGAACGTCCAGTCCCATGTCTTGCAGCTCCGCGTACAGCGCCTCGGCAGCGTTGCGGACCGCGTCAGAGCGATGCATGTTGATCGGTACCAGCACCACATCGAATGGCGCGAGCGGCGCAGGCCAGATGATTCCTTTGTCATCGTGATTTTGCTCGATCGCGGCGCCGACAATGCGCGTGATGCCAATTCCGTAGCAACCCATCGACAAGACGCAATCCTTGCCATCGCGGTCCTGCACCGTTGCGCCCATCGCTTCGCTGTACTTGGTGCCAAGCTGGAAAATATGTCCGACTTCGATACCGCGCGCGATGCTCAGGGTCCCCTTGCCACCGGGAGCAGGGTCGCCGGCGACGACATTGCGAATATCCATGGTGTCAGGTAGCGGCAGGTCGCGATCGAAGTTGACGCCCGTGTAGTGATATCCAGCTTCATTCGCACCACAACTGAAGTTCGCGAGGCTGGCGACGGCGTGATCGTAAATGACCGGCAGATCCAGTCCTACAGGACCCAGTGAGCCGGGCTCGCTTGCGGTTGCCTTGCGAATTGTCTGTGTACCAGCCATCGTCAGCGGCGGGCAT
>CAMYMP010000449.1 GCA_947259435.1 uncultured Woeseiaceae bacterium | reverse complement strand
GAGTTCGACGTAGCGATCGGCAAGCGCCTGGTTCTGATACCCGACGAGGAACTCGGCGCGACGTGCTATCAGATCATCCAGCGCTTCGTCCTGCGCGCCGTCGGCGCCGATCACGCCTGCGATACGCTGCGGATCTACCGCGGCAATGCGGCCCCAGGTGAAGGCCCGTTTGTTGTTGTCGACTTCGATCGCATTGAGTTCTATCGCCCGCATCAGTGCATCGAGCGATATTGGAACGAGGCCTTTCTGCCAGGCACAGCCGAACGTCAATACGTTCGCATAGATGGTGCTGCCCATAATCTCTTCGGCGAGAGCGTTGGCGTCGAGCGTCGAGACATTGTCGCCGCCGATGACCTGGCGAATCGCGTTTATTCGATCGCCGGCACGCAGATTCGCATCGCGGAACTTCACAAAGTCGCCCGTCGACATTTCGGCAGTGTTGATGACTGCGCGTGTGTGGCCGGGACGATAGGTCTTGGACGCCTTCGGCGACGAACTCACGACGAGATCGCATCCGATCAATGCATCGGCGCGCGCCGGCTCGATACGTGCCTGGTTGATTTGGTCTGGCTCGTCCGCCAAACGGATGTAACTCAGGACCGGGCCGAATTTCTGCGCAAAGCCCATGAAGTCGAGTACGCTTGCGCCTTTTCCCTCGAGGTGCGCCGCCATCGTTATCAGTTGCCCAACCGTGACGACGCCCGTGCCGCCGACACCCGTGACCAGCAAGTCGTAACAACCGTTAATCGTCCGCGAATCGGGCTCGGGCAGCGAGTCGGCCAGGCTCTGTAACTCACCATCCGCGCCGAGGCGCTCGCGCCGTTTGCGTTCGCCGCCTTCGACCGTGACGAAGCTCGGACAAAAACCGTTGACGCAGGAGTAATCCTTGTTGCAGTTGTTCTGGTCGATCTGCCGTTTCCGGCCAAACGGCGTTTCTTTCGGCAAACGGCGTTTCTTTCGGCACCACCGACAGGCAATTCGACTCTGTCGAACAGTCACCGCAGCCCTCGCAAACCAGGTCGTTGATAACGACGAACTTCTTCGGGTCGTCGAGCAAGCCGCGTTTGCGCCGCCGCCGCTTTTCCGTCGCACAAGTTTGCGCGTAGATGAGCACGGTTACGCCAGGAATCTCGCGAAGTTCGCGCTGCACCGCGTCAAGGTCGCGCCGATGACTGATCGTGGTTCCCCGCGGAAAATCTCGCGCATCGAACTGCTCGGGATCTTCGGACAGCAGCGCAATACGATCGATACCCTCGGCGCGTACAGAATGCGCGACTGCTGGCACAGAGATAGGTCCGTCGACGGGCTGCCCACCCGTCATCGCGACGGCATCGTTATACAGAATCTTGAAAGTGATGTTCGTGCCCGCGGCGACGGCCTGGCGTATCGCCATCGAACCCGAGTGATAGAAGGTCCCGTCGCCAAGATTCTGGAAAATGTGCCGATTGCCGTTGAATTTCGACCGCGTTATCCAGTTGACGCCTTCGCCACCCATCTGGATCAGGCCCTCGGTGTCGCGGTCCATCCAGCTCGCCATGAAGTGGCAGCCGATGCCGGCCAATGCGCTGGAGCCTTCCGGCAGGCGCGTCGAGGTGTTGTGCGGACAGCCGGAGCAGAAGTAGGGCATACGCGTTGCGCCTTCGACCCGGATCACGTTCGATCCGTCACTGAGTAGCTTTTCAGCGCGTGCCGTCAAATTGAGGCCGATGAACTCGCCGTCCAGTCGCTCTGCCACGATCTGCGCAAGCTGGATCGGCGAGAGTTCGCCGACCCAGGGTACGAGCCGTGCGCCATTCTGATCTTCTTTGCCGACGAGTCGCTTCGGCTTGCGGCCCGGGTAGTCATAAAAATACTCCTTGAACTGGCTCTCGATGATGCCGCGCTTCTCCTCAATAACGAGCACCTCGTGTTTGCCCTGCACGAACTCGAGGGCGCCGTCGTGCTCGAGTGGCCAGACCATGCCGACTTTGTAAACGTCCAGACCGATCCGCCTCGCTTCCTTTCTGTCGATGCCGAGGAGCCTTAAAGCTTCCATCAGGTCGAGGTGAGCTTTGCCTGTGGTGACAATGCCGTAACGCGCACTCGGTATGTCGAAGATCTTGCGGTCGATCGGATTCGCGGCAGCGAATGCAAGCGTTGCGGCTTTCTTCGCCTCGAGGCGTTCTTCGATCTGCGGGCCTGGAAAATCGGGCCAGCGGTAATGCAAACCACCGGGCGGAATGTCGAACTCGGGAATTGCGAACTGCGGGTACGGCGGCAGTTCGAGTGACATGGCCGACTCCACCGTTTCGGATATTGCCTTGAATCCGACCCACATTCCCGAGAAACGCGACAGCGCGATGCCGTACAAACCGAACTCGAGATACTCGGCAACACTGGCCGGATTAAGGTGCGGCATCACGAAGGTCAGGAACGCGACGTCAGACTGGTGCGGCATCGATGACGAGACGCAGCCGTGATCGTCACCGGCGACAACGAGAACCCCGCCTGTCGGTGAACTGCCGTAGGCATTGCCATGTTTGAGTGCATCACCGGCGCGATCGACGCCCGGTCCTTTGCCGTACCAAATACCGAACACGCCATCGACCGTTTTATGGGGATCCGTTTCGACCTGCTGTGCGCCGAGAATCGCGGTCGCCGCGAGGTCTTCGTTCACAGCCGGCAAAAACTCGATCTTGTTTTCTTCGAGAAACTTTTTGGCGCGCCACAACTCCTGATCGTAGGCGCCAAGTGGCGAGCCTCTGTACCCGGCGATAAAACCGGCCGTGTTGAGCCCGGCCGCACGGTCCATCGTGCGCTGCATCAATGGAATGCGTACGAGCGCCTGGGTGCCGGTCAGAAATACGCGGCCCGACTCGCGGCGATAACGATCGAGGAGTTCGTAATTATCGAGCGGATAGTCAGGACGGTGCAGGGAAGAAGCCGGGCGCGCCATCGATGCTCCAAACGTATGCCAGAAGCGCACAGTGTCGCAGAAAACGCGCGTGAACAGGTCCCAGATTGTCCCAGTTTAGCGTTATAAAACGAAAATTATTACCGAAATACGCCAAAAAATGGCAAAATATGTCCTATTTCCGAGATCAGGAAAACCGGGATGTTATCGAGGAACGACCGGCGAATCCTCGCCGAACTGCAGCGGGACAGCCGCCTGACGATGCAGGAACTGGCCGACAGGGTCGGTATGTCGAGTTCCGCCGTCTGGCGACGTGTAAAGAACCTCGAGGAAGAGGGCATCATCGATCGCTACGCCGTCATCGTAAATCCTAAGAAAGCCGGATTCGAACTCGCATCGATGGTGCACGTGTCGCTGGCGCGCCATGAGCAGACTCATGTCGACCATTTCGTTCGTGAAGTGCTGCAACACCCCGAAGTACTCGAGTGTTTTGCCACGAGTGGCGAGGCGGATTTTCACCTGCGCGTGGTTGTCGAAGATATCGATGCCTACAATCGATTCCTCGACGACTTCATTTTCAAACTGCCAGGCGTGTCGCAGGTTCGCTCGAATATCGTCCTGAAGGAGATTAAGGCCGACACCGCGTTGCCGTTCAGATGAAGATGCCCGCTTTCCACTCCTGGTCCAGGCTTTCTGCTGAGCTGAAGCGCCGCAGGGTTCTGCTGAGCTGAAGCGCCGCAGGGTGTACCCGGTCATCGCGGCCTATGCCCTCGTAGCATTCATCGTGCTGCAGATCGGCGAGATTACATTCGGTCCCCTGGGGTTACCGGACTGGGTGATGATCGCTCTGATAGCGCTCGTCGTCGTCGGGTTTCCGATCGTCATCATTATTGCTTGGCTGTTCGACATCACGCCTGCGGGTATCCGCAGAGACAGTGCGACGTCGCCACTGTCCGGCAGCCATGACGCGGGTCCCTCGATAGCCGTCTTGCCATTCGTCGATATGAGCCCCGACCACGACCAGGGATATTTTTGCGAGGGTGTTGCGGAGGAAATTCTGAACGCGCTGGCGAAGATCGAGCAACTCAATGTGGTAGCCCGTTCGTCCTCGTTTCAGTACCAGGCCGGGGCAGGGGACGTGCGGCAGATCGGTAAGGAACTTGCCGTGAAGACGATTCTGGAAGGCAGCGTGCGCAAGGCGGGCGACCAGCTCCGCGTGACCGCGCAGCTCGTCAAAGTGTCGGATGGCTATCACCTGTGGTCCAAGAGCTTCGATGCGCAGACCAGGGACGTGTTCAAGATTCAGGACGAGATCGCTACGCGCATTGCCGAAGCGCTGCTGGAGACGCTGACACCGGGGGAACAATCGGCCATCAGCACGACCTCGACCACGGACGTAACTGCCTACGAGTACTATTTGCGTGGCCGGCAGTTTTTTCAACGATTTCGCAAGACGGACATCGAGCATGCTCGTCAGATGTTTCAGCAGGCAATCGACATTGATCCCGAGTTCGCCCTGGCGTGGGCAGGCTACGCCGACTGCTATTCATTTCTGCTCATGTATGTCGATCAGCAGGCCGGCCACCGTATCGAGGCAACGAACGCCAGCAAACGCGCGCTCGAGTTGGGGCCGGACCTTGCCGAGGCGCACGCCTCGCGTGGCTTGGCGCTACTTTTATGTGAAGAATTCGAATCGGCAGAAGCGGAATTCAAGACGGCAATCGAGCTGAACCCGCGTTTGTTCGAGGCCTACAACTACTATGCGCGGACGCAATTTCATCGCGGTAATATCGACTCTGCAGCCGAGCTGTTCAAGAAAGCGGCCGAAGCCGATCCCACCGACTATCAATCGCGCTGTCTGCGCGTGCAGATATTGCGCGGCACCGGCCGGATTGACGAAGCGGTCGCCGAAGC
>CAMYMP010000448.1 GCA_947259435.1 uncultured Woeseiaceae bacterium | reverse complement strand
GACCCGCGCGCGAGTCGATTGGAATGATGCCGTCGTATTGCGAACAATGAATACCAAGCCGCTGCTGAAAAAATTTGATCGCGACGGGTATCTCCTGCTGGATGATTTCTTTGATAGCGAACTAATGCAGCGCCTCGATAGCCGGATTCTCGAACATTTCGGCGACAATCCGGCGTTCGTGCACACCGACGAGTTTCTCGAAAAATCCGGGACTGACGTGATCCCGTGGTTTCCGCAAAACGAGGGACAGAGCGACTTTGATCTCGTTGATAATCACACCGACCTGCAGCAGCTGACACGAGCACTACTCGGAGAGGACTGGCAGCGTTTGTATTGCATGGTGATGTTTTCGAAGAAAGGTACTCTTGGCCAAGCCTGGCATCAGGACTGCGCACCGGAACATCCGAGTCGTTACAATCTCAACCGCCTCGTTTATACCAGCGATATCGATGATGAGACCGGCGGCCAGATCGTCGTTGTGCCGGGCTCGCACCGCCGTGGACTGCTACCGGCTGGCGATCCTTGGGCGGATCTCGAGAACCAGGTCATACTGCGGCCAAGAACAGGCGCTCTCGTGCTGCTTCATGGCCATATCTGGCATCGTGTGTTGCCGATTCACGGTCGACACCGATACTCGACGAATTACCGCTCAGTACCGGCAGGCACCGCGCCCGACGTTACCGATGTATGCGTCTATCGCAATATGTGTTACTGCTTTTCGACCGAAACCGTCGTCGAAGAACGAACGCCCTGAGTTTCATCAACTCGTGTTCAGCAACGCGCTTTGATCGCTGCAATGTGCTCCTGAAATATGCGGCTTACCGCCATCGGCACAACGGCCGATTCGCGTCGGCCCTGCAGAAGGTCATTCCCGACGGCCGTTGCCTCGTAATTGAAACCACGAGACTCGCGGTCATCGACGAAACTGTCTACGTGTTCGTCGACACGGTACAGATGGCTCTCACGCGCGCACCAGAAGTCCGGGATCACGATGTGGCCTTCGTCGCCGATAATATAGGTCCTGTTGGGCAACTTGCAGCGAAACGACGTTGATAGCGTTGCCACGTAATCCTGGTAATTGAAAATCGCGACGACATCGTCTTCCACGCCATTCGGCGCGCTGCGCGAGACGATGTCAATACGGACCGGATCACTGCGCGTAAACAGGTAAGCCATCGATATCGGGTAGATGCCCATGTCCGGCACGACGCCGCCACCGAGCTCCGCGTTGTATTCCCTGCTATCGGCGGAATAGGGCATTGGGTAACCGAAGTCGGACTTGATATGGCACAGCTGACCGATTTCGCCCGCCTCGAACCAGCCGACGGCTCGCTGTACCGCGGGTAAAAACCAGGTCCACATGGCTTCCATGAGATAGCCGCCGGTTTCGGCAACGACGTTCATCAGTGTGTCGACTTCCGCGACCGAAATCGTCAGCGGTTTTTCGCACAACACCGCTTTTCCAGCCCGCAAGGCGTCGCTGGCGTTTTCGAGATGCAACGAATGTGGCGTCGCAACATAGATTGCGTCGATATCGGGATCCCTATACAGCTGCTCATAGCTCGAATATGCGGTATCGATGTTGTGCCGAGCCGCAAAGTCGGCGGCGGTCTTCTCAGTGCGCGATGCAACAGCTGCCAGTTCGCCGTTTTCGACAAAAGCGAGATCGTCGGCAAACTGATGTGCGATGCGTGCGGTACTCAAGATGCCCCAGCGGATTTTTCTCATATCAGGCGATCGCGTAAGTCTCGGTCAGGTATCGAACAATATCCTCAGACTCGGCCATTTCTACTCCTGTGTTCGGGTCCACCAGGTACGGAATCGAGACCCGGCCAGCGCGTTTCAACAACGCTTTACGATTCTTTTGATCGGGATCGGACTGCATGTTCAATGAATCGCGCATTGTGGGGGGTACCCAGTCAGCCACGCGGGTTCGTCCGGCCGAACGGAGGACATAGGGAATCTCGAGCTCGCACAAAAGGTCGCGGACCGGGCGCGCAAATGGGCTGGATTCGAAGCTGTACAACTGCAGGGGTTTCGCCGGGCGTTTAGAGGGTCGTACTCGCACGCCACTCATGCCCCTTGCGATACCCGTGATGGTCGAGCCGACTTTCTGCAACGGGCCGACGCGCCATCTCAGCGGCAATGGGCGCTTGGCATAGGTTTCATAAAGATAGGCAATGATGTCCAATGACTCGTACATTTGTTCCCCGGTATTGGGGTCCACGAGCAGCGGGAACTGCGCCTTGCCGCCCAATTTGGTGGCCCGCGGCCGGAATCGCTTGCCGCCCTTGGGGCAGGGAAAAATCATGGCATCCAGATCCAGTTCCGTCAGCGCTTCGCGCACGAGGCGGCAGTAAGGGCACCCCTCGAACTCGTAGAGTTCCAGCAACTTGGCCGGCTTTTTTGCGGCCGGCCGGGCTGTCACGCCAGCACCGGTTCGGAGTGCGGTCGCCAGGCTCGAACTGGCAAGATTGACACGGTATTTCAGGGACTCAATGCTCATGAACAGGCCTCAGCTGGACACATTTTTCCAGGAATCAGGAACACGAATCGCGATGACCTCACCTTCTGCAGTCTGGATTCCGCCTGAATAAACTCTCGATTTTACCCGCGTTTTTCGCTCGCCGACTTCCTCGATCGTCGACCTGACTTCAATTTCCTTGTCGATGGGCGTCGGCGCCAGGTAGTTAACCGTCAGGCGTCCTGTGACGCACCAGATCTCCGGTGCTTCGCCGACG
>CAMYMP010000447.1 GCA_947259435.1 uncultured Woeseiaceae bacterium | reverse complement strand
GAGAGTGAATTGCGCCTCGAAATCGCCACCGGCAGTGCCGTCACCCGACGGCAGTGCGGCCACGAACTCACCGTCCAGCGCATTTGCATCGAGGTCCATGATTACTGAGCCGCCGTCGCCCAAGAGGCTCACCCTGTAGGTCTCGTCGGCAAGTGCGACGCCAGTCAGATCGAAGACGGCGCTGGCCGGATTCGCGCCGGGAACCGATATCGACGCGGCCGTAATGACTACCTCATTGCCGTCGCCAAACGTCATGTCACCGCCGCTTGCTTGCAGAATGAACGTGTTTGCGTTCACGGTCGCGGCATCCAGGTCGCGATCGAAACCGGCGACGATCTGTGTCGGTGCCATGGTCAGGGCGGCGCCCGGTACCGGCGACAAAGACGTTACCCGAATCGGACTGCTGGGCTGCACCGTGTCGTCGATCGCGCCGTCCGAAATCCACTGACGAATAACGTCAACGTCTACCTGCGGAAGCGGTCCGCTTGGCGGCATCTGCCCACCGCTTGCGCCGGGTCCCTCGAGCTTCTGAATAAGGTAACTGTCGTTGGGATTGCCCGGATTGACTCGTTGAGTTCCGGCGTCCTGGGTACTCGCGATCCCGACCAGCATCGCGTAACTGTTTGCCGCCTCCAGATTCAGATTCGCGGCGCCTGCTCCCGAGTGGCAATTGGCCGTCGCACACGTCGGCGTGAACACATTTGCCTGAATCTCCGAGAAGTTCGGACCAAAGTTCGCGCCCGGCGGTGGTGGTGGTGGTGGCGGTGGTGGCGGTGCGTTATTGTTAAAGCGCTCGACGGCATCATCATAGGAACCGATGTTGCAGGCGACCAGTGACCCTGCCATCACAAGCAGGGCCAATGTCGTCCGAATAGAAAGAATCGATGGTATTTTCATGATGCGCTTCGCTGACAGGAATGCTGCAATGCCGACGTTTAAAAAGATCCTTGATGGTATCGCCTGCCGGCATTCAAATCGTGACGCCGATCACAGTACTGTATTCCGCGTTGCCCGTGCAGTGTCGCAAATCGGCTACAGCATCGTGGCGATCGTCTTCTGCGCCACACAGGTAATGGCCGCAACGCTATTCGATGACGATGCCGTGCTCGACGTCACGCTGACAGGTCCCATCGGGACATTGGTCGACGACAAAAAAAATAAAAATGAACGTGCGTTCGTTCTCGAGGCGGAGGGCGTAAGACATCAGATCGACGTCAGGTTGCGCGGCCAGAGCCGTTTGAGAACTTGCGACTTTGCGCCGTTGCGGCTTGACTTTCGCACGTCCGAAACAGCCGAAACGATATTTGCCGGGCAAGACAAACTCAAGCTTGTTACCCACTGTCGTCATTACGATCAGGGCGAACAGGACCTGCTGGAGGAATACGTTGCGTACCGGATATTCAATCTGCTGACCGACGCGAGCTATCGGGTGCGTCTGCTACGTATCAACTACGCGGACACGGACGGCCAACTAAGCGCGAAGTCAGAGTTGCGATATGGCTTCCTGGTCGAGCCCGGCAAACAACTCGCCGGGAGAATCGGTGCAACCAAGGTCAATCTGCGAGGTTTACCCAAACGCCGACACGATGTTCGAGGCGCGGCGCTGATCTATGTGTACCAGTATTTGATCGGGAATACCGACTGGGGTTTCGTCCGGGCCGACTCCGACGATTCGTGCTGCCACAATGGCGATTTGTACGAACGCGATTCCCGTGTGCTGGTCGTGCCGTACGATTTCGATTTATCCGGTCTGGTGAATGCCCGGTATGCGTTTCCGGACCCGATGCTTCGGATCAACAAGGTCAGGCAGCGCTTGTATCGCGGCCTGTGCACCGATCGTGAGGTACTGCAGGCAGCGCTGCGCAAGGTCAAGTCGAATGAAGCCGGGATTCTGGCCGTGCTGCAGGACACTCCGGGACTTTCGGAAAAGGGTATTGAAGATGCGACAGAGTTCCTGAAGGCGTTCTTCGAAAAAGCGGAAGACGAAAAAAAGCTGTTGCGTGTATTCGAACGCGACTGCCTCTAGCCGCGTTCCAGTTAGTTAGCCCGACATCGTTGACTTTTCGGCGTCCGTTTCAAGCGCGTCGGGCGATACTTCCGCATAGTGGCTGAAATCCATCGAGAAACTCCCATCACCGCCCGTCAGCGACTTCAATCGCGAATGGTAATGCTGCAGCTCCTTGAGCGGTGCCTGACCTGTAACCACGATGCGATCGTCAGGACGCGCCTCGGTGCCGCTTACCATGCCGCGCATTGACGAGAGATCTCCCGTCACGCCGCCGGCGCACCGGGTCGGTACAGTAATTGTAACGTCGACAATCGGTTCCATGATAATCGGCGATGCTTTGGCGATGGCATTGAGGAAAGCCTTCTTGCCAGCCTGAACAAACGCGATTTCCTTGGAGTCGACAGAATGATGCTTGCCGTCATAGACCGTGACCTTGATGTCCTGCATCGGGTGACCGTGGATTGCCCCGGATTCCATCACTTTTCGCACGCCGGTTTCCACAGCCGGTATGTATTGGGACGGTATCGAGCCGCCGACGACGGCGCTTGCGAACTCGAAGCCTTGGCCGGATGGCAACGGCTCAATTCTCAGGTAAACCTCACCGAACTGGCCGGCGCCGCCGGTCTGCTTCTTGTGCCTGTGATGGCCTTCCGCGGGAGCCGTAATCGTTTCTCGATAGGCGATAGAGGGCAATGAGGTCAGAACTTCAAGATTGTATCGATCGGCTATCTGCTCGAG
>CAMYMP010000446.1 GCA_947259435.1 uncultured Woeseiaceae bacterium | reverse complement strand
CCTGACGTCGGCGTCCGCGATCGAGAGAGGGTCTATCGTACTTTTTCCAGAGAAGGTCGGGAATTTCCCGTGGCTTATTGCTTCGAATTTTCCCAATAAGAACAAGATCACGATTCGTGTTCCAACAACGAAAGAAACAGGGGCGCCTTTCCCGGCAGGCGAGGTCAAATACGGGATTTTGACTTCTTCCAGTTGCCTCGACCCGCGCATAAACGTAATAAATTAAGTGCCCTGCGAAAAAAAAGGCCGGGCAAAAGCCCGGCCTTAAGAATTGCCTGATCCCGAGGGGGATATATAGGGGTCAGGCAGCTTTGAGGGCATCCTCGGCGGAGAGATACTGGTAGCCGAGATCATGGGCAACCGCCTCATGATTGACATGCCCTGCGTGTACGTTCAAACCATTGGCGAGATGTGGATCACGCGTTAACGCCGCTTTCCAGCCGTGCTTGGCCAGCGCTTTCACGAACGGCAGCGTCGCATTAGTTAGTGCAAACGTGCTCGTGCGCGGAACGGCGCCCGGCATATTAGTGACACAGTAGTGCACCACGTCATCGACGACATACGTCGGCTCGGCATGCGTCGTCGGGCGACTGGTTTCGAAACAGCCACCCTGGTCAATCGAGATGTCGACCATGACCGCACCGGCGTTCATGTCCTTGACGTTTTGTGCCGTGACGAGTTTTGGCGCAGCTGCACCGGCAACCAGCACCGCACCAATAATCAAATCGGATTCGATACTCAGTTCGTCAATGATGTGCTTCGTCGAGTAGACCGTGCGTACGCGACCGCCCCAGATATCATCGAGCTGTCGCAGGCGGGGTAACGAACGATCCAGAATCGTAACGGCAGCTCCCAGGCCGACGGCCATGTCCGCCGCGTTCGCGCCGGCAACGCCGCCGCCAACAACCAGCACTTTCGCTGGCCTGACGCCGGGTACGCCACCGAGCAATATACCGCGACCGCCGTTTGCCTTTTGCAGCGCAAACGCACCGGCCTGGATCGAAAGGCGACCGGCAACCTCCGACATGGGTGTCAGCAATGGCAGCGAACCGTCTTTCGCAGTGACGGTCTCGTAAGCGATCGCCGTAGTACCGGATCCAACCAGCGCTTCCGTCTGTGCCGGGTCGGCCGCCAGGTGCAGGTAGGTAAACAGGAACTGATTTTCACCGAGCATCGCGCACTCATCGAGCTGCGGTTCCTTTACCTTGACGATCATCTCGGCAGCCGCGAACACCTCCTCGGCCGTGTCGACGACTGTCGCGCCCGCGGCAACGTAGTCGGCGTCACTCATGCCAATGCCTTCACCGGCCTTGGCTTCGACAACGACTTCATGGCCGTCATGCACCAGCTCGACCACGCCAGCCGGCGTCATGCCGACGCGGAATTCAAGTGTCTTGATCTCTTTGGGTACTCCGACTTTCACTGGCTCTCTCCCTTCCCCGACTTTTCGTTCTTGTCCACACACGATAGCGCGGATATCACGGCATTTGCTTGCAATATTACTGACAAAGCGGCGCAAATATGGCAGTTTCTGTTTTTCTTATTATTTCTGACGCAAGAATCCGCCATGAAGTTAGACAAATTCGACAAGTTGATCCTCGACGCCCTGCAAAAGGACGGTCGCATCAGCAATGTGCAGCTCGCCGGCCTGGTCAGCCTGTCCGAGTCCGCCTGCCTGCGGCGCGTTCGCGCGCTCGAAGAGTCCGGCATGATCGATCGCTACGCCGCGCTCGTGAGCCAGCCCAAGGTGGGCCTTTCCGGCAACGTATTCGTGCATATCGGCCTGCACCGCGAGGAAGAAAGCGAGCTGGCGGCCTTCGAGCAGGCCGTGCGCAATATTCCCGAAGTCATGGAGTGTTATCTTATGACCGGGGAATTCGACTATCTCCTGCGAGTGGTCGTCTCCGACATGGCCGACTTCGAACGCCTGCACAGAGATGCCCTGACACGTTTGCCCGGTGTCGCCCGCGTCAATTCGAGTGTCGCCATTCGCACCGTACAGAAGAAAACCGAGCTGCCTTTACACTAGATCATGCTTACCGCCCAAACCGTCTCTGCCGAAGCACTGTCCGACCGTTTTCGCAACGTTCGAGCGACGACGCTGGCTCTGATCAATGATCTGGAGCCCGAAGACACGGTCGTTCAGACGATGCCTGACGTCAGCCCGACAAAGTGGCACCTGGCACACGTCACGTGGTTCTTCGAGCGCTTCGTGCTCGAGCCCAAGCTCGAAAATTACGCACGCTTCGACGACCGCTATCATTACATTTTCAATTCCTATTACTACACGGTCGGCAACATGCATGCGCGCCCCAGGCGCGGCTTGCTGTCAAGGCCCACGCTTGAAAAGGTGCTCGAGTATCGCGCTTATGTCGATGCGGCAATGCTGCAGCTGCTGCAGACGCGCGGCGACGATGACGAGATCGCGCAGCTCACGACGCTCGGGCTCAATCACGAGCAGCAGCACCAGGAACTGTTGCTGACCGACATCAAGCACGTTTTCTCCTGCAATCCTCTAAAACCTGCAGTCCGGCCGTCGCTCGCTGTGCCGCCTGCCGCATCGGCGTCGACCTACTCGTTTACGAAAGGCAAGAGCGGCATTCACCGCATCGGCGCAAACGGCGACGGTTTCTTTTTTGATAACGAAACGCCGCGTCACGACGCGCTGCTGCATGACCACAGGATCGGTAATCGTCTCGTCACAAACGCCGAGTATCGCGAGTTCATCGAAGACGGCGCTTATTCGACGTCGGATCTCTGGCTGTCCGATGGTT
>CAMYMP010000445.1 GCA_947259435.1 uncultured Woeseiaceae bacterium | reverse complement strand
ATTTCGGGCGTAAACATGATGATGCGCAGGACGACTTCCTGGCCGGCCGCAAGATGATCTGGCCCATCATCGGCATATCTCTGTTTGCATCCAACATTTCCAGCACGACGCTGGTCGGCCTCGCCGGCGAGGCGTACAGCACCGGAATCGCCGTATTCAACTACGAGAGTATGGCGGCGATCGTACTGATATTCGGCGTGTTCTTTTTCTTCCCGTTCCTGTTACGTTCCGGCGTTTATACAATGCCGGAGTTTCTTGAGCGCCGATACAATGCGAAGGCTCGAACGTACTTTTCGTTTTTGACACTGTTTCTAAATATCGTCGTGGATACTGCCGGCAGCCTGTTTGCCGGGGCTTTGGTTTTGAAACTTCTGTTTCCCGAATTGCCGATCTGGCAGACCGTCGCACTACTTGCCATCGCGGCAGGCATCTATACTGTTGTCGGCGGCCTGGCGGCTGTCATGTACACGGACACGCTGCAGGCGATACTGCTGGTCATAGGCTCGATTTTCATCGCTTATGCCGCTTTCGGCGAGGCTGGTGGCTGGCAGGCAGTCATGGCGCACGTTCCGCCTGACATGGTTAGTCTCGTCAGACCCGCCGACGACTCGAGCGTACCCTGGCCGGGATTGCTGACCGGCGTGCCCATACTGGGATTCTATTTCTGGTGCACTAATCAGTTCATGGTGCAGCGAGTGATAAGTGCGAAAGACATAAACCACGGTCGCTGGGGAGCCTTGTTTGCGGGCTCGCTGAAACTCCCCGTACTTTTTATTATGGTTCTGCCCGGTACGGCAGCAATTCTGCTGTACCCCGAACTTCCGCGAGCGGACCTGGTCTTCCCCACATTGATGTTTGATCTCCTGCCGACCGGTTTGCTCGGTCTGGTGTTGGCCGGATTCATCGCAGCGCTGATGTCGCAAATCGATTCGACTCTCAATTCAGCATCGACGCTCGTGACAATGGACTTCATCCGAAAGGCCCGGCCGAACCTGACACCTCACCAGCTGATGCGCGTCGGCCAGGTCGCAACATTTTCGTTCATGGTGCTGGCGGTTTTGTGGGCTCCACAGATAGAGAACTTCGGTTCCCTGTTCAAGTACCTGCAACGCATTCTCTCTTACGCTGTACCACCCGTGGTTGTGATGTTTCTGGCTGGAATGTTCTGGCGCCGGGCCAATTCCGCTGGCGCCATTGCAACGATTGTGACAGGCCTGGTCTCCGGCGCGATCCTGTTCACTCTGAACGAGATTACCGGCACGCTGTCGCTGCATTTTCTGTACATTGCGCCATTGCTGTTCGTCATCTGCGGCATTGCCATGGTTATCGGCAGTTATCAGGCTGGTTATCGGCAGTTATCAGGCTGCCCCGCCGGCAGAGGAGACTGTTGCGAGTATGACATGGAGTCCCTCGTTCTTCAGGGAGGAGTCAGCGGAACTTCAACGGGTCCCGTGGTACCAGAACTACCGCATTTTGTCCGCAATACTTGCGGGCAGCTTTCTCGCGCTGTTGTGGGTGTTTCGATAGGCAAGTATCCGCGACTCATCGAGTTCGTCAATGAACTGCCAGCGACCGTCTCCGGCAAGATTCGGCGCATTGAATTTAGAGAACAGGAATGGAACTCGCACAGAGACCCGAGCTGATTCTGATAGGCGAGCTGGCCATGCACATTCCTACTCACATTGCATGGAAGTCAAAGACGCCGAAGCTCTGTAGCAGACTACTCGGGTAATTTGATGCAATTAATCGCATATGCCAGTCGGTTCGGCGGCAACATTCGTAATCTCCACGATATTCTCAACAATGAGCTGCAGGGGCTCTTCAGTGGCGTGCACCTGCTCCCTTTTTTTGACCCGATTGACGGCGCCGACGCTGGATTTGATCCGATCGACCACACAAGAGTGGACCCGAGTGTAGGATGCTGGAGTGACGTGAAGGCTCTCACTGCAGATTACAACGTGATGGCCGATATGATCGTGAATCATGTCTCATCAGACTCGTTACAATTTCGAGACGTGGTCAGTAAAGGCAATGAATCTGAGTACTGGGATATGTTCCTCAAAAGTGAGGACATCTTCCCGGCAACGAACGACAATTCCCTGGCGTCAGCCGAAATAGAAAAAATTTTCCGTCCACGACCAGGCGAACCGTTCACCGCCTATACGTTGAGCGACGGATGCACGGTGCATTTCTGGACTACGTTCACAGCCAGGCAAATCGACATAAACGTCAATAGTGCGGTTGGTACCGCCTATCTCGACTCTATTCTGCTCAAATTCGCCTCCGCAGGCATTCGGACTATTCGCCTCGATGCGGCTGGCTACGTGATCAAGCGGCGGGGAACATCGTGTTTTATGTTGCCGGAGACATTCGACTTCATCGCATCGTTGTCCGCAAAGGCCGCGGATCTTGGCATGACCTCGCTCGTAGAAGTCCACTCTCACTATCGCAAACAGATCACAATTGCGTCATGCGTCAACAAAGTCTACGACTTCGCTCTTCCGCCGCTCATTCTGCATACACTTTTCACGTCGAACGCTGATGCATGCAAGCGATGGCTTACCATAGCTCCACGGAATTGCGTAACAGTCCTCGACACACATGATGGGATTGGTATTCTCGACGTCACGGGCGAAGGCGAATTGGAGGGATTGCTGGCTGATGATCAGGTTATTGAATTGGTCGACACAATCCATAAGAAGACACAAGGTGCCAGCCGCAACGCGAGTGGACATACCGCCTCAAACCTGGACGTCTATCAAGTCAACTCAACCTACTATGACGCGCTGGGCCGCAGCGATCGTGATTATTTGATAGCGCGTGCTATCCAGTTTTTCGCTCCTGGCGACCCGCAGATTTACTACACCGGATTGCTGGCCGGCCATAATGACACGGAGCTATTCGAGCATTCCGGTGTAGGTCGTGACATCAATCGCCATTACTACTCAATTGACGACATCCGGGCCGCTCTCAGTCGTCCTGTCGTCCAGAGCCTGATTGGCCTGATCCGGCTACGGAATTCGATGCTCACGATTGACAGTGATTTCTCATTGCCCGAGTGTGGGCGAGACGAATTGGTGATGCGATGGGACGGCAGAGATGGCAACGCGCAGCTCAACGTCTGGCTCAAAGACAAGATAGCGGACATCAAGATTGACGAAGGGAACACAACGCGGCGTTATCGAATTACAGACACGCTACAGAATATTGCCTGAGCATGTACGCCAGCCGCATATTATCATTTTGGTGCAGCCCGCCCAGAATCGGTTCGGCCGTGACATTTCTGCCCAATTTTTTTCGCGACTCCGTGGATGCTGCACAGAGCGCTATCTGGACGGTTCCAAATCCCCTCCCAAGCACAAAAAGAAAAAGGCCCCAACAAGTGTGAGGGCCTATTCTTTTTGAACTTGGTCCGGGTGAGAGGATTGACTCGCGGCTGCGCCGCTCGGCCCTTCGGGCCGCACTGCGTGCGTCTGTCGGCGCTGCGCGCCTCGGTCTGAATGTCGGACCCCTGGCGCCCGATACCAAGTCTTGGAAGTTAACACATCAGGGGGCGTCTACGGACAATATTGCAGTACTGTGCATAACATTGCAGGACCGGCTCCCGCAATAGTCCCGCAGTCTTTGTTTCACGCTGTTCCCTTTATTGGACCTCGGGATGAGCTTGTTGCCCGAAACAACGGGTCTCCAGTTGTCCGCCAAGACTGATCAATGCGTCGTCCGTTGCACGCTGAAACGCGGCGATGATCTCGGGGAGTTTGTCCTCTTGCGCAGGAGCCGTGGTCGCAGCACTGACAGCAGTGTTGCCCAAGCCACAATTCAGGTGGCCCACCAGTTTGACGTGTACCTGCGGCGGCGTACGCGCCGTCGTGACCACGGCGAAAAACTCACGCAATTCCAGCTCCAGCGACCATTCGTCGCGCCTGATTTGCGACCCGCTGCTGACTTGATTGAAACGACCGCTGCTTTCGAGGGAAAGGCGCACTGCTGTGGATACGATCTCCGGAAGATGATCTGGCCACCGTGCCCCGGCATAGAAATTTAACCGCGCGCCCGGTCCCGTCACCAGGATTCGGTCCGTGTCCAGACCGGGTATGGAGCGGATCGCGATGGTCAGG
>CAMYMP010000444.1 GCA_947259435.1 uncultured Woeseiaceae bacterium | reverse complement strand
TGACAGTGACTTCGTGTCGACGCTTTTCGACACGAAGTCTCTCGATGGCGTGCCTCACCATCTCGTGTTCGGGTTCCGCCAGGATAATTTCCTGAGTTCCGGGAGCAGTGACGGAGTCATTCAGCTGAGCAGCCAACTTCGCGACGCCGCACAGGATCAGGCCTGGACGATCCGAGGCTACGACGAAGGCCATGCAAGCATCCTGCGCAGCAGTGCCGTCATCGGCAACGTTAATTGGATTCTGCGGCAACAGGGGCCGTGAGCTGCCGAAGCGCTCGCTGCGGCAAGTGCGTATATCGACGAATCCGGCAATGACGGTTCAATCCAGTGGGGAGGCAGACGACGATGTCTGAGCTATTCCGACCGATCGCCGCAGAGCAACTATTCTCGTGGGTGTTTGCCGAATTAAACGCCCGTAATTCGGTTTTCGGCATTCCCCGCCAGCATTTCTTCGTGCCGCAAGCCGACGCGGCATATCGCACGAACGTATACGGCAACCCGCTGGAAACACCCTTCGGCCCTGCGGCCGGTCCGCATTCGCAGATGGCACAGAATATCGTGGCCGCGTGGCTGTGCGGTGCGCGTTACATTGAACTCAAGACAGTGCAGACCCTCGACGTGCTCGACGTATCAAAACCCTGTATCGACATGCAGGACGAGGGCTACAACGTCGAATGGTCGCAGGAGTTGAAGGTGCATCAATCCTTCGACGAGTATCTGCGCGCCTGGGTGTTGATTCATGCGCTGCACCGCAAGCTCGGCTTCCCGGGTGATTCGCCTGGCGTCGTGTTCAATATCAGCGTGGGCTACAACCTCGACGGTATTCAGCAGCCCAATATGCAGTGGTTTCTGGATCAGATGCAGGACTGCTCTGACTACAAGCAGACCATGATCGATCACGGTGGTTGCTCGATACTTTCCGCAAGTTCGCGACCTGCCGATTCCGGACCGCCTTTCCGACAACGTTACGCTCTCCACCATGCACGGCTGCCCGCCTGACGAGATCGAGAGCATTAGCAGCTATCTCCTGCAGGAGCGCGGCCTGCACACTCTCGTCAAGTGCAACCCGACGCTGCTCGGGCCCGACCTGTTGCGAGAGATACTGCATGTCGACCTGAAGTTCACCGACGTCGTGGTGCCCGACATCGCGTTCGAACACGATTTGAATTTGCCCGCTGCGCTGCCGATGTTGGGCAGGCTGCTGGGAGCTGCCAAGTCATGCAATCTGGCTTTCGGCGTCAAGTTGAGTAACACGCTCGAAGTCGAAAACTCGCGTTCGGTGTTCGACGCAGCGGAAGAGATGATGTATCTGTCCGGGCGTCCGCTCCACGCGATCACAGTCAATCTCGCGCACCGGTTGGCCGAAGAGTTCGAAGGCGACTTGCCAATGTCGTTCTCGGCGGGTGCAAACTGCTTCAATGCGCCGGCGTTGCTCGCGTCTGGTATGCAGACCGTGACGGCCTGCTCCGATTTGCTCAAGACCGGCGGCTACCTGCGCCTGCTGCAGTATCTCGAGACTACCGAAAACGCGTTTCGCAATGTTGCCGCCAACAGTATCGAGGAATTCATCCTGGCGACGGCAGGCAGCGACGCGTCGCTTGCGGATGCCAAATCAGCCGCCCGCCTGAACCTGCGTCGCTATGCGGAACAGACACGCAGCGATCCACAATACAGGAAGGGGACGTTTGACACATCCCGTACGAAGACCTCACGTGAACTCGCTTTGTTTGACTGCATCAGAGCACCGTGTACCGATGAGTGTCCGCTGGATCAGAAAGTCCCCGACTACATGCGCGCCGTTCGCAAAGGCGAGTTCGCAGCAGCGCTTGACATAGTTCGCGAGGACAATCCCATACCCTGTGTTCTTGGCCGGGTGTGTGACCATTTGTGCGAACAGACGTGCGTTCGTAGCCACCTCGACGAACCAGTCGCCATTCGCGACGTAAAGCGGTTTATTACGGACCGCGCGCAAAGAGCCGAGGTAAAGAAAGCGGCAGCCACGGGAACAAAGGTTGCGATCATTGGCGCCGGACCCGGCGGCATGGCCGCAGCCATTGAGCTGGCGTCAGCAGGCATGCAGACAGAGGTGTACGAGCAACATGCTTACGGCGGCGGAATGGTTGGCGGCGCCGTTCCCGAGTATCGGCTGCCGCAGGAAGCATTCGATCGCGACTTTGGCTCGCTGCACGAACTGGGCGTCAAAATTCACTACGGCATGAAGGCGGGTCGCGATTTCGATCTTACAAAATTGCGGCAAGATGGCTTCGACTACGTGGTCATCATGGTAGGCGCGCAGCTTAGCAAGACCCTGCACCTCGAGGGCGAGGACTGCGATGGTGTGATGGATGCCCTGCAGTTTCTGCGGCGCTCCCGTGAAGGACAGCCCGTCGTGTTCGGTGAACGTGTTGGGGTTATCGGTGCCGGCGATACGGCGATGGACTGCGCGCGCGTCGCCCAACGCCTGTCTGGCGCTCAGGTCCGTCTGATCTATCGCCGTACCGTCGAACAGATGCCGGCGGATCGCGAAGAGTTGGCGCACTTGCTCGAGGAAGGCATCGAGGTTCTCGAGCTATGCAAACCGCAGCGACTCGTAGTCGAAGATGGCAAGCTCCGCGGACTGGTTTGCCGGCGCATGGTTTTCAAAGGCGACCACGATGCTTCCGGCCGCAAGATTCCGCATGAAGTTGCCGACGCCGATTTCGAGGTGCCTCTGGACACGTTAATTCTGGCCATCAGCCAGCACGCGGTTCTCGACTTCTTTGGTGATGAGTCGATCGCGCTGAATGACCGCGGCTATATCGATGTTGATCCGGTCACTTTTGGGACCTCGGTGCCCGGAGTGTACGCAGGTGGCGACGTAGTCAACGACGGGCCCGCATCGATTGTCAAAGCGGCTGCGGCCGGCAAGGCCATCGCCGACAGCATACTCAACCGCCACCATGCTCAGGCCGGGGCGCCGGGAGCAACATCGGTCGACACGGCGGCGCTGCAGCGACGTCGCAGTCATCGGGAGTGGCGTGTCCCCGCCCCCCTCACGCCGCTCGCGGACCGGCACGACTTCAGAGAGGTGGTACTCACTTACGATGAGCAGCAGGCCCGTGCAGAGGCGGCTCGCTGTCTTGACTGTGACACGTATTGCAGCATTTGCGTGGGTGTCTGCCCGAACCTGGCACTCCTGACCTACGAAGCCGCGCCTGTCCACAAGCCTCTGGCCTTGCAGCAGCGATTCCAGGTGGCTGTGCTGGCGGATCTCTGCAACGAATGCGGTAACTGCACGACCTTCTGCCCGACCGCCGGAGCGCCCTACCGCGACAAGCCGCGGCTGTATCTCGACCGCGCCGATTTCGAGGACCAGCAGGACAACGCATTCATGGTCATCAGAAACGGCGACGGCTGGGCGATGGAGGCGCGCTGGCGGGGGGGAACGCATCGCATCGAGGTAAACGGGCAGCTCGAGTACGCGGGCGGCGACCCGATCGAGCAGGAGCCCGGCGCCTCCATGTACGTGCTGCTGCGGGGCCTGCGGAACTCCATGCCGCAGCTGCCGGCGGGTCCGGGCGCCGGTAGCGCGCCGGCGGGCTGGATATCGCACCCGGGATATAGGGATTAGCCACGACCGACCCGGGCCCTCTGTGGGGTTATTCTCAATAAAAAGAGACTATTACGATGAGTTCCCTGCT
>CAMYMP010000443.1 GCA_947259435.1 uncultured Woeseiaceae bacterium | reverse complement strand
ATCCGTGTCGCCAACGTGTTCGAAGCGACCAGTCAGCTGTCCCAGACAACTCTGCGGTCCGTCCTCGGCCAACACGAGCTCGACGACATGCTCGCCGAACGTGACAAACTCAACGCCGACATACAGAACCTGCTTGACCAACGAACAGACAACTGGGGCATCAAAGTCGCAAACGTCGAGATCAAACATGTCGATCTAGATGAGAGCATGATTCGCGCAATCGCTCAGCAAGCCGAAGCCGAACGCGCTCGACGCGCCAAAGTCATCAACGCCGAGGGTGAGAAACAGGCCGCAACCATGCTAGCCGAGGCGGCCAAAATGCTTGCCAGAGAGGAGCAGGCCTTGCAGCTGCGCTACCTGCAAACGCTCAAAGAAATCTCGAACGAAAGGACGAACACCATCGTGTTCCCGCTGCCGCTTGAGTTCGTCGAGCCATTCCTGCACTTGTCTAAGAAGAGGGAATCGTAACCCGGAACTCGGCACCGCCGAGTTCTGATTTGCCGATATCGAGTTGGCCGCCGTAGGACTCGGCGAGTTCTTTGACGACGGCCAGGCCGATGCCGTAACCGGGGGTTGATTCGTCCAGCCGCGTCCCCCGCTGCAGTAACGCTTCAGCCGCCTCAGCCGGGATTCCTGGTCCGTCATCTGCGACGACGATGATCATTCCGCCGCCGCTTGCGGCGCCGGACGCAGGTCGAATCGTGATTCGCACGTGCCTCTCACACCATTTGCACGCGTTGTCGAGAAGGTTACCGGCAATCTCGAGAAAGTCACCGCTGTCGCCCCGAAACTGCATATTGGCGGCAATTCCAGTTTCGATGGCTGGTTCCTTGTCGTGATAGACCTTTCTGAGGCCGTCAACGAGACGCTCGACTTCCTTTTCGACCGGCACGAGCGTCAACGCGAACTTGTCAGACTGCGAGGTCGCTGGCTTGCGCAACTGGTAACGAACGATTTCGTCCATGCGGTCGATTTGTTCGTTGAATCGCCCGGCGAAGTTGTCAGTGGTGTCCTGGATTAGCAGCGCGCGCATCGTGGCCAGCGGTGTCTTGAGACTATGCGCCAGATTGTCGAGCGTCACCTTGTAGCGTTCCGAACGTGCGCGTTCACTGTCGATCAGCAGATTCATATTGCGCGCAACGCCCGATAACTCGGTCGGGAAACGTCCCGAAAGCGATTTGCGTTCGCCCTCTTCTATTTCGATGATTTCCTTCTCGATTCGACGCAACGGACGCATTAAACGCCGCAGCACGACGGAGATCGACAGCAGCATGATCAACGCAACGGCCCCGAACCAGCCGAAAAGCTGACGCCGAAACTGCGCGATTTGAGCGTTGAACGAATCGAGACTTTCGGCAACTTTGAAGACGAATGGCCGCAACTCACCGTCGGGGAATTCCCACTGCACGGCAAGTGTCAACGTCAGAACTGGAGTGCCATCGGCCACTGTCTCGTTCAGAAACAAGCGCACCCCGCTCCGTGGCCGCGGGCCGTCGGGCATGTCGAAGCCTAATGCCGAGCGAGATTGCCACACAACGACACCGGCAGCGTCGCGTAGCTCTGCGTACAACCCGGAATCGATATTGCCGAACCGCGGCTCGTGCAAATCCGGCGGCATTTCCAGAACACCTTGCGCCGAAGGTTCGGCAGCCGCGAGCAGTGCCATCAAGTGCCCGTCGAGGATGTCCTCCTGGGCCTGCTCGCCCGCACTGCGAAATGCCGTATCGAGCACGACGATAGTCACACCGAAAAAGAATATCAGCAACACACTGACCGAAATCAGGAGCCGTGCGCTGAGTGAGGACATTAGTCGGATTTGCCGCGTTCCAAAGCGAACCGGTAGCCGCGACCGCGCAGCGTCTCGATCGGTTTAATCGTATTATCCGGATCCATCTTCTTGCGCAGCCGGCCGATGAATACCTCGATGACGTTGCTGTCGCGTTCGAAATCCTGATCGTAAAGACGTTCCGTCAACTCGGTTTTGGATATGACCTGGCCCGCACGGATCATCAGGTACTCGATAATCTTATACTCGAAACTCGTTAGTTCGATCATCGCATCGTTAACGGTCAGCTCCTGACGAGACATATCGAGCGTTACGGGTCCCGCTGTCATCGAGGAAGACGCCCAGCCGCCGCTGCGTCGCAGCAGCGCATTAACTCTGGCGGTGACTTCCTCGACATGAAACGGTTTGACGACATAGTCGTCAGCGCCGGCTTCGAGACCGTCGACCTTGTCCTGCCATCGATCGCGCGCCGTGAGGATCAATATTGGATAGGTTTTGCCCTGATCCCTGGCTTCTCGAATGATGTCGAGCCCGGACACCTCGGGCAGACCAAGGTCGACTATTGCAAGATCAATCGGATATTCGAGTGCAAAGTACAGGCCCTCCTTGCCATCGCCCGCCTGCTCGACAGCAAATCCGCTTTCGGCAAGCTTTGCCGCGAGAGACTCGCGCAGGGTTGCGTCGTCTTCGATTACGAGCAGGCGCATGACGATCAGCCGCCGCGTTTGCGGCCCTGGACTCTGTGAGTTTTTACTTTGCCGTCTTTGGTCAGCACCTTGATGTAGTGCACCTCACGGTTACCTTTTACCCGAGTCTCTGCGTTGAGAATGCGGCCCTTGGTTTGCCGGCGAACTTGGTTGACCGCCTCGGACAGGCTCTTTCCACCATTGTTCTGTGCGACCCGAAAGTCAGGCCTGGCACCATCCTGATACTGTTCCTGCAGGTCGCGCAGCGCGTCCTCGAGTTCATAGGCGCTGGCACTCAGCGAGGTGAGTGC
>CAMYMP010000442.1 GCA_947259435.1 uncultured Woeseiaceae bacterium | reverse complement strand
CGCAGTGAATAAGCGTCTGGCGGGCGGCGATTCTAGCATCGCCCGCGTCTCGCGGCACTCGTTAGATACCGACCCCTGAAAAGGATTTAATGAAGATCAGCGAGCCTGAAAATCGGGAAAGGTTTCCTGTAACAGCTGGCGTTGCCGTTGTGCCTCGTCACGCAGGCCAGCGTCTTCGAGTTCGGCAATGCATTCGAGCCAGGTTTCGGGTGTTTTCGTCGCCGTTTCGTCGCAGGCCGGTGCTTCGAGACCCATGGCGGTTGCGCTCAGGGTGCTGGCACTGTCCCGACTGCTCGAAAGAGCCGATTCTTTGTTCTCACCGCTCCTCGTCCGCGCCATTTCATCCGCGCGGCCCAGCATGTCGGCGTCCGGGAGCCTGAAGTTGTCGACTTCGGTGGCAGGCGCGGCCGGTTCCATGGCGTCCATAGAGTCCCGCCGCAGCTCGAAGCGCTGCTTTTTCTGCTGCAGCGGTACCTCGACGAGCTGTTTCGCAGCAGCGCTTTCAGGTTCGGTTTCGCGAGGCGCTTCGCCTGCCGCATTCAGGGACCGAATCGGCGCCGTCGCGGGCGCTTCCTCGAGCACTTCGGCTTCGACCGATTCGATCGGGGCGTCGCTGCGTGCGTCAGGCTGCGGTGCCTGGGGCTCGACCTTGAGTGCGGCGTCGTCGAAGATGACGCCCTCGGGTCCCGGTACCTTGTTTATCTGCAGTACGAGCGCGACCGACAGCATGACCGTCGCTGCCCAGGCCATCGGTCGCGTCCAGGACCTGAGACGCGAATATCGCGGGCGAGCATTTTTAGCGGCGGCTTTGAGCACCGCGCGATCCAGGTGGTCCGGTACGCGCTCGCGCGCGAGTTCGCGGTATGTCTGCGTCAGCAGTGCATCTTTCTCCGTGCCAACTTCCGTTGTGTTTCGCTCTTCAGTCATGGTGTCCCCACTGGCTCATCGATGGCGATGCGCAGTTTTCTGACCGCGTAGCGCAGTCGGCTCTTGGCCGTTTCCCGGTTGCTGCCCGTGATCGATGCAATCTGCTCGAGATTCAGGCCCGCTTCTTCATGCAACAGAAACACGTCGCGCTGCTCGTTCGGAAGCTCCAGCAGCGCCGCATTGAGCCGGCGTCGTGCGAGGCTGCGCTCGGTCTGCACATCGGGCTGTTCGCCCGAGTCGGGCTGCGTGTCCGGCTCGATATCGACAGTCTGCGTGTGGCGCTTGTTGCGCCGGATGTGATCGATAAAGCAGTTGTGCGCGACGCGGTAGAGAAATGTCGTAAATTTCGCTGTGGGCCGATAGCTGTCCCGCGCCTTGATTATCTTTCCCCAGACCTCCTGGAAGATGTCTTCGGCCTGGTCTCGATGACGACAAAGCCGCAGCAAATAGCGGTACAAAGCGTCGTTGTGCCGCTTATACAAGGTCTCGAAAGCGGCCACATCGCCATCGCGGTAACGCAGCATCAGGGCGCTGTCTTCGGGCGCTGTGTCCATGGTCGGAGCATAGGCGAGCCGCACAGCGCGCGAAAGCCGCAAATCCATCGAGGCCATAAATTGTGAGTTTGCCACCATGCCTTTGAAAACGTAGCTGGGGCCAGGATCGGGTTACAAAGGCCGAATAAAGCTTGCAATCAGAATCTGTAGTGTTATAGTCAACTATAACAGTAGTTCACCGGATCCGCTCCGGACCCGTGGAAGAATGACAATGAAGACCTTTTTTAACCGGTATTTGAACGAGATAGTAGGCCTGACGATTATGGTGCTGATGGCCGGGGCTCTCATTTCAGGCCAGGCGAATGCCGGCTTTGAGCGGGTTACCGTCGATGACGCTCGCGAGGTGATCGAGATTCGACTGACCGTCCCGGACTAGGAGAGCATCGAGACTGAACATGACGACTTTTGTGGTTTCCGTCCCATTGGCGAGTAAAGTAGCGACGGACTTGTTGCGCCGGCCGTTTCATGCGGCCGGCGTTTTTTTAACCGGCGGCATGGGCTGCCAAGGCTGCTCACTGCGGGCAAATTCTGGCCTCAGCATACGGAAACACGATGGACCCTAAGTGGAATGAAGACGTACCGATCTATCGACAACTCCGGGACCGGGTCGTCGCAATGATTCTCGAGGGCGTATTGGGCGATGGTGACGCGCTGCCATCGGTGCGCAACGTCGCCGCCGAGTACCGGCTCAACCCACTGACCGTACTCAAGGGTTATCAGGAACTCGTCGACGAGGGTCTGGTGGAAAAAAAACGAGGTCGCGGCATGTTCGTCAATGAAGGTGCGCGACTACAGCTGCTAAAGGACGAAAGAAAACGTTTCATCGAGAAGGAATGGCCGCAAGTCGTCGCGACGATCGAGCGATTGGGACTCGACGCCGCCGAGCTTCTGGAAATGGTCACACAAAAGAACGACGCGGGAGACAAGAATGACTAGCCTGGTAACCGCCAGCAACGTATCGAAGCGTTATGGCAAGGTGCGCGCTGTTGATAACGTCAGTTTCGAGATCGAGAAAGGCAGGATCATGGGCCTGATCGGCCCGAACGGGGCTGGCAAGACAACGTTGCTAAAAGCCGTACTCGGCCTGACCGATTTTGATGGCCAGCTGTCGGTGCTCGGACTCGACCCTTTTCGGCAACGCAAGAAGCTGATGCAGAATATCTCCTTCATCGCCGACGTCGCCGTATTGCCTCGCTGGATCAAGGTTACGCAGCTGCTCGATTTCATGGAATCGACGCACCCTAATTTCTCGAGAGACCGTGCCGAAGAGCTGCTTTCCCGTACCAAGGTGCGTAAAGATGCGAAAGTCCGCGAGCTTT
>CAMYMP010000441.1 GCA_947259435.1 uncultured Woeseiaceae bacterium | reverse complement strand
GTCGGTTTCGTAAAAGTCATGAACGATGCGCGAGACCTGTACGCCCTTGTAGTCGTTGAGCGGATGTTCGAAAACGCCGTTGACGAGGGCATGAGCATTGTGCATCAGATTGCGGCCGACAAAGCCACTCGAGTTGGCGAGTCCATCAGGGTGCCTTTTGCTTGCCGACATCAACAACAGTCGGGCTGACTCGGCCCCATTTGCAGACAGGATAACGGCCTTCGCCTTTTGCGCCTGCTCGTTGCCATCGGCATCCAGATACACAACCTGGTTTGCGCGGCCCGCAGCGTTCGTATCGATTCGGGTAACAACCGAAAGCGGCCGGATTTCGCAGTTGCCGCTGGCTTCGGCCAGCGGAATCATCGCGGCCAGGGTGGACGACTTGGCGCCATATTCGCAGCCGTACCACATGCAGTAGCCGCAGCTCATGCACCCGGCGCGGCCATTATGCGGCTGCGACAATATCGCGTGCGGCTCCGGCTGTGCGTGCAGGCCCAGCTTTGCTGCGCCGCGTTCCAGCAGCACGCCCGAAGACTTGATCGGCATTGGCGGCATCGGAAACGGTCTGGATCGCGGTGCGTCGAACGGACCCGGGGCGCCGGAAACCCCGATCTCCCAGTCGACTCTCGTGTAATACGGTTCGAGTTCCTCGTAGCTTATGGGCCAGTCCGCGAAGTTAGTGCCCGCTATCGGTCCGAGCAAGCTGCGTTCCTTGAAATCGACGGGTCGGAGTCGCCAGAAATTCGCCGTGAAATGCACGCTGCTGCCGCCGACCGTACGGGCATAACGCACAGGAGAAATGAACGGGCGTTCGGCCACTTTGCTTTCGTCGTCGCGAAACGTCTGGCCGTGGACTTCGTTGGTGCCGCCGTGAAGTTCCATGCGAACGACTACGGATAGCTCATCGTGCGTGAAGTCGCTTGCCTTGCGATACGGGCCCTGCTCGAGCACGACAACACTAAACCCTGCCGTAGACAATTCCTTGGCGAGAATGCCGCCTGCCGACCCGGAACCGATGATCGCGAAGTCGACTTCCTTGCGCGTGTCGAAGCGAACCTCATTCACCGCGCTCGGCCTCCCCGTGCACCTGTGCGTCGTAGTATCCAAACGGGTAGTCCCAGCCGCCATCGTGGTGGCCCTCAAAACCAATCAGATCCCAGCCGATGTGACCCTTGTTGCCGCCGTACTTTTCCATCGAGAAAAAGCCGAACATCGTCAGTTGCCAGACCAGACCGAAAAAGTCGCTGGATTCCTGCGTCTCGAGAAAGGCATCCTGGGCGTCCTCGCTGAGTTCGTTGAGCGCCGAAGTACCGGAATGTGCATCAGTAAGAGCCGCATTGAACGCCGCCAGACCCGCGCGCGCGGCATCGAGCTGTTCGCTCATGTCGGCCGCAAAGGCGTTGTCGAAGAAGTAGATGACGCCGGCTTCTGTCGCGCCCGGCGTGTCCGTGGTTGGAATGATGCGTGCGGCGATTGCGGCGAAGTCGTTTGCCTCGCGCGCGCCGAGGACTTTGAAAGGCGAGGTCTGCTGCTTCGCGGTACAGGCAGCCTGCGTAATCGTGATGAGTGCCGGGCTCATGAGTTTCAGACAGGTCGCAGCGCTCAGGCCGCTCGCGGACTGAAGAAACCGCCGTCTGGAGATATTTCCCTGATCGTCCATCAATGACCGCCTTGTTCTTGTTGTGGCCGCAAATCTAGCACAGGATCGTATAATGGTCGCCATGGGACAATTGACGACACACGTTCTCGACACGGCGCAGGGCGTACCGGCGGCCGGCGTCGAAATACGACTCTATGCACTAGGTGATCAGCGTGAACTGCGGGCCTCGGCGATGACCAACGCGGACGGCCGGACCCTGCGGCCATTGCTGAAAGATGAGGTGATGCAGACCGGGCAGTACGAGCTCGAGTTCGATGTCGGCGCATATTTCAGCGCACAGAGTGTCGAAACGCAGCAACCTGCGTTTCTTGGCACCGTCGTGATTCGATTTGCCATCCGGGCAGACGAGCACTATCACGTCCCGCTGCTCGTCTCCCCGTGGAGCTACTCGACCTACCGCGGCAGCTGAATGATGAGCGACTCACCGACTCAGGTTGATACGCAAATCGATACGATTCGGTTCGTCCTCGATGGCGAGGTAATCGAACTGGCAGATGTCGATCCGACACGGACCGTGCTGCAGTTTTTGCGCGAAGACCTGTGCCGAACGGGCACAAAAGAAGGCTGTGCGGAAGGCGATTGCGGGGCCTGTACTGTCGTGCTGGCAGAACTGAATCGCGATGGCAGCGATCTTGAAGTAAAAGCGATCAACTCCTGTATTCAGTTCCTGCCGACGCTCGACGGCAAAGAGCTCATCACGGTCGAGAGTCTGAGCGCCAATGGCAATCTGCATCCCGTGCAACAGGCGATGGTCGACCACCACGGTTCGCAGTGCGGCTTCTGTACGCCGGGTTTCGTTATGTCGCTGTTCGCGCTATACAAGACAAATAAGAAACCGACACGACGGGACATCGACGATGCGCTCGCGGGGAATTTGTGTCGCTGCACCGGTTACCGTCCGATCATCGACGCCGCAGAGGCCATGTACGATGCAGTCACGAGAGAGAACTGGCTGCGGCAACCCGCTGCAAAACAAGCCGTGCCGCAGAATCGTGTAGACGCCTTGCGTGATCTGCAGCGGTCCGAGGGCATGCAGCTCGTCGGCAACGAACGCCGCTTCTTCGCGCCGACCAGTTCCGATGAGTTTGCCGCGCTGCTGGCAAGTCATCCGAACGCCACGATACTGGCCGGCGGTACCGA
>CAMYMP010000440.1 GCA_947259435.1 uncultured Woeseiaceae bacterium | reverse complement strand
GCGTCGCCGGCTATCTGGAAGCGATGCAGCTCAATGCGCCGCGCGTCCTCGAGGCAGATATCGACAGAGGATTCCTGCTGCTCACGGATCTCGGTTCTGTTCAATTCCTCGAGAAGTTGATCGACGATCGCGAAACGGCGAAGCCATTGTATCAAGACGCATTGCGCGCCCTGACATCAATGCAGAATCGCGGCACCGCGTTTCAATCGCTGTTGCCACCCTACGACGAAAGACTGTTGCGCTTCGAATTGTCGCTGTTTCATGACTGGCTATGTGAAAAGCACCTTGGTATCGAATTCACCGACGGCGACGAATCGCAGTGGCAAACACTGTGTGACGTTCTCGTTAACAATGCGCTCGACCAGCCACAGGTCTTCGTGCACCGCGACTATCATTCACGCAATCTGATGATCACTGCCGAGAACAATCCAGGTATTCTCGATTTTCAGGATGCTGTCGAGGGGCCGTTAACTTACGACCTGGTCTCGTTGCTCAAAGACTGCTACATCCAGTGGCCACAAGAACGAGTGTCTGCCTGGGCACACTCGTTCTATGGCGAGATGGATGCGGCGATACGGCAGCGGGTCGACGAACATCAGTTCATGCGCTTCTTCGACCTCATGGGCGTGCAGCGCCATCTCAAAGCTGCGGGAATTTTTGCGCGCCTCAATCACCGTGACGGCAAGCCGGGCTATATGGCCGATGTGCCGCGAACGCTGAGCTATGTTGCCGCGCTGGGCCCGCGCTTCGAAGAGCTCGCGTTTCTTGTCGAATTGATTAACGCGCGCTGCCTGCCAGCGCTTGGCAACCCTTCATGATCGCCATGATTCTCGCGGCCGGGCGCGGCGAGCGGCTTCGGCCTCTGACCGACACAGTGCCCAAAGCTCTTGTTGAGGTGCGAGGCGATAGTCTTCTCGAGCGGCATCTCGGCGCCGTCAGAGCAGCCGGCGTGGATACGGTTGTGATCAACCTGGGTTGGCTTGGCGACCAGATAATCGAGCGTGTCGGATCCGGATCCGAATTCGGCCTCAACGTTATTTACAGCCCGGAAGGCGATAACGTCCTCGAGACGGGCGGAGGCATTCATCGCGCGTTACCCATGCTCGGCGATGCACCGTTTCTCGTGGTCAACGCCGACATTTACACTGACATGCCATTGCTTGTCCCGGCGCTGGCCGATAAGGATGCGGGCCACCTCGTGCTCGTGCCAACGCCGCAAGACAAGGCATCCCCCGATTTCGACCTGATCGATGGCCGCGTCCGCAATGGGGACAATCCCGATCTCACTTTCAGCGGCGTGGCCGTTTATCGTCCCGAATTCTTCGCGGAGTGTGCGGCCGGACGCTTTTCCATCGTGCCGATGCTGCGCACCGCCGCCGATGCCGGGCGACTGGGCGGCAGTATTTACGCCGGGCTGTGGAGGGACGTCGGCACGCCAGACAAACTAAGAGAACTCAACGCGTAGTCCATCCGCAGGCGGCGCAAAAGGTGTGGCAACAAACGATCTCGGACAGCAGCTAGATCGCGTTCGGCGCCAAGGCGCGCAAGATCCGTCAGCTCGAGTCCCTTGAAGCCGCAGGGATTGATTCGCGAAAACGGTTCCAGGTCCACGTCGACATTGAGCGCCATCCCATGAAAGCTCGATCCGCGCCGTATCCTGAGCCCAATACTCGCGAGTTTGACGCCGTCGACGTACACACCGGGCGCGTCGCAGCGGCTCGCCGCCTCGATACCGTAGTCGGCAGCGAGATCGACGACACACTGTTCGAGGGCTGTGACAAGATCGCGAACACCAAGGCCCGCACGGCGCAGGTCGAGCAGCGGGTAGATCATCAGCTGCCCGGGACCGTGATACGTAACCTGTCCGCCACGGTCGATCTGGATTACGGGGATGTCGCCCGGCGCGAGCAGATGTTCGGGCGCCGTATTGAGGCCGAGTGTGAAAACGCTCTGATGCTCGGTGAACCAGATTTCATCGAGCGTGGCATCAGTGCGTGTGTCGGTAAATTCCTGCATCGAGCGCCATACAGGTTCGTATTCCTGCAGGCCCAACTCGCGTATGACGATTTCGCTCATAGCGCAATCAGCACCTCTTCGTGTGCCGAGACGTCACGGTAAATATTGTCCAGCTGCTCCCGACTTTGCGCATTGACCGTTATTGTGATGGAAACGAAACTGCCGTTGCGGCTCAATGCCTGGCGAATTGCCGCATCGTCGATCGGCCCCACATGTTTCTCGACCAGTAACCGCGCCGTTTCGCCGAACGTCGGCGTATCGCGTCCCATTATCTTGATAGGAAACTCGCACGGAAATTCCAGGAGTGTCTCGTCGGTCATGATGCTTTCCGATTGCTCATTCGAACCACAGGCTGATGCCGTCAAGCGTTCGCTGCCAGAATGATCCGCTTGGGTTGTCGGCCAAAGCGCGCAAAGGTTCGCTGATAATGTCGGCGCCATTCAATGTGATTTTCAGCTCGGCGAGCGGCTGGCCCTGGGCCACCGGTGCAAGCAGGATCGCGGGAATGTTCAGCACAGAATCGAGCGAGTCATAAGCGCCGCGCTGCACCGTGATGTAAAGGTCATCGAGTACGCCGAGCGACGAGAATTCGTTTGCGGACTTCCAGATTCGCGCTTGCGCAATTTCTTCGCCGGCCTTGTAGAGCAAACGGGTCTCGAAGAAACGGAAAGCATAGTTGAGCAATGCCTGACTGCCATCGATTCTGGCTTTGGCACTCGAGGTTCCGAGCACGACGGCAATAACGCGCATCCCGTCACGTTGCGCAGACGAGACGAGACAGTAACC
>CAMYMP010000439.1:2098-4902 GCA_947259435.1 uncultured Woeseiaceae bacterium | reverse complement strand
TCCGTGGAAACGTCATCACCCTTGTCGCGCATCGCGATGCCGATGCTTATCGTCGTCGGCACATCCTGCTGCCGCGTCCGGATCGGCATCTTTTGAATATTCGCACAGATACGATTGGCGACGGCGAAGCACGCCCTTGCATCGACATCGCGAAGAATGATCATGAACTCCTCGCCACCATAGCGACAGACGACGTCTTGCGGCCGGACCGTTGCAACAATGGCGCTCGCCACTTTGCGTAAGACCTGATCGCCGACAGGGTGACCGAACTGGTCATTGACCTTCTTGAAGAAATCGATGTCGGCCAGACAGAGCCCTAATGTATGGTCGAACTTGGCACATTCTTTCACGGCTGCTTTGAGAAGGTCCATTCCACCGCGCCGGTTCCACAGGCGCGTCAGGGAATCAAACATGGCCTGCCGGCGAGATTCACCGAGCTTTGTAATTAACGCCGACTGTGCGTTGTTGAGTTCCGAAGCGAAAAGCTCGCTTTGCGCCATATGGCCAAGATCTGCGAGCGCAGTGCCAAATTGATCATCCGTTTCTCGTGGCTTGACGTCCATGACACAGAAGGTGCCGATCGTGTCTCCAGTCGAGTCCTTGATCGCAACGCCGGCGTAAAACCGAAACTTCGGGCCGTTACATACGAGCGAATTGCTCATCAGGTAGAGGTCATCCAGCGTGTCGTTAATGATGATCTGCTCGCCCTTCTTAATGACCTCGCTGCAAAGGCTCTTGGACACTTCGAGCTCGGTAACCTGCCAGCCCCTGACCGATTTGAACCACTGACGCCCGTCCTTGACGATCGTAATCGCTGCTACAGGTACATTGAGCGCGCGGCGCGCAAGGCGGGTGATGCGTTCGAAGCGCTCCTCGAGCGGCGTGTAGAAAGGGTCGAGTGAGTGCAGCGATGCCAGCTTGAGCGTAGCTGTGCTCGCTATGTCACTGCTCAGCGGTATCGCGTCGTCACTCATTGTTGTGCCCTGGCCCCGTTTGGGGTGGGGCCGTGAATGAATCGTTGCGCTGCTAATACTGACTGATGCATTTCGATAAGCCGGTATTCGGCAACAAGTTAGTGTAAATAGTTAACAGCCGTGAAATACCGACCCCCGTCACCATTCACCGACCATTGCACGCAGTCGCAGCATCGCCTGCCCATGAATCTGACAGACTCGTGACTCTGTAACATCGAGCACTTCGCCGATCTCCTTGAGATTCAGTTCTCGCTCGTAATATAACGATAAGACGAGGTTCTCCCGTTCGGGAAGACTATCGATCGCTTCGGCGAGCTTCTCCTGAAACTGTGACCGGTTGACTTCCTGATCCGGTGTCGACGTACTCGAAGCGGGCAGACCCCGGTGCCAAAACGGTTCTTCGAGGGTTTCCTCGAGGCTGAACAGGCGGCTGCAGGTGCTATCTACCAGGATCTTGTGGTACTCGTCGAGGGAGATGCCGAGCCGGAAGGCTATTTCGTCGGAATTCGCACGACACCCGGTCTCGGCTTCGATCGAACTAATCGCTTCCGTTACCTTGCGGTATTTGTGGTGCACTGACCGCGGTGTCCAATCGTGCTTACGGATGTCGTCCAGCATCGACCCGCGGATGCGGATACCGGCATAGGTTGCGAAGCAGGCCCCGCGCGAGGGATCGAAATTATTTGCCGCCTCGAGAAGACCGACCATACCCGACTGCATCAGATCATCGATATCCACGGTCGACGGCAGACGTGCCGCGAGATGCTTTGCGATACGCTTGACGAGGTCGACATGCAGTACGATCAACTGCTCGTCGGAACAGCCAGCGTCTGTCGCGACGCTGCTACTGGTGCTGACGCTGCCATAGGTATTCATGCGAGCTTCCCATTCGCGATCTGGCCGGCAAGCAACTCCATAGCAGGCTTGCAGAGCCTCAGGCTGATTGGCCGCTGTAGATTCGCGCGTTGTGAGTTCCTGCTCATTGACCACACTCGATGTCCTTGCATACGGGGACAAGCATAGTCGCGCCGCACAGTAGCGGTCGTGATTCAGGTCACAAATATCCACATACTTAACTTAATGGCGCGGTGGAAGGAGCGACGCCCGGCGGTGAGGGTTGGGACTCGCGGCAATGACCGAAGCCAGTCAGATTACGCATTGCGCACAGACGGCCTCCGTCGCGGCCGTGGACGGGGAATTAAACATAATATTGACCCGCAACCCGTTGGCGGATAGGGTCAAATATCGCTTTACTCGCGGCGAGAAACGGAGTTCTCGCCGAAACGATGACGGTATCGTACGATGATCCACGGCAATCGAGCTTTTTGTCAGAAAAACGGGCCATTTGACGGACGCAGAGGCTTAATTATCGCCGCTGGCGGCCGATACATGAGCTGATTACGATATTTTTTGAGGTTCCACAGCATGGCAAGCAGGAACGGTCCGTCAAATCAGGGCCTAAACGGCAAGGCGAGCAAGGAAGTCGACGCGGCTAGCGACATCGGCGCCATTGTGCGCGAGTCCGGCCCTGCCTCGACCAACGAGAGCCTCGAGCCTGCCTTCAGTGCTGAACTGCTCGAACGACTGGAAAAATCGTTGGCTTCTCTGCCAAGCGTAGACAGCGTTCGCGTCGCGGAAGTCAGAGCCGCTATCGAGAATGGCGAATACGAGGCCGACCCCGACGCGATAGCGGAAGCGATGATCCGCTTTGAACGCTCATTGGGCGAATAATTGTCTCTCGCACCACGGTGCACCCGCATTTCGCCAAGATAATTCCTGCTTTCGAGACCACTATCCAGAGTGGCACCGCAGATACCTGCAAACAGATTG
>CAMYMP010000439.1:0-2050 GCA_947259435.1 uncultured Woeseiaceae bacterium | reverse complement strand
CCGGGCACTATCACTACGTTTGCTATTGCCGAGAACAAATTGATGACAACCAATCTTTCGACACTCCAGCAATGGGTGGATGAAGTTGCCAACTGTACGAAACCAGACGCCATACACTGGTGCACAGGCAGCGAGGACGAATACCAGCAACTGATCTCGAAGATGACAGCCGATGGCACGCTGTCGCCCCTGAACCGGGAAAAATACCCGAATTGCTACCTGCACTTGTCCGATCCGACCGATGTCGCCCGCGTCGAGCACCTGACCTACGTCTGCACGCCCAACGAAGAAGACGCCGGACCCAACAACAACTGGATGAGTCCGGCCGACGGCCACGCCAAGGTCGACCCGCTTTTCGAGGGCGCCATGCAGGGGCGAACGATGTACGTCATCCCGTATTGCATGGGGCCGATCGACTCGCCCTACTCGCGCTGCGGAGTCGAGGTAACCGACAGCCCCTATGTTGTCGCGAATATGAAGCTGATGACGCGCATGGGTTCTGCGGCGCTCAATCGTATCGAACGCGAAGGGACATTTGTCAAAGGCCAGCACTCGACAGGCGATCTGGATCCGGAGCGCCGATTTATCATGCACTTTCCGGAGGAACTGTCCATCAAGAGCATCGGCTCCGGTTACGGCGGCAACGCGTTACTCGGCAAAAAGTGCCACGCGCTGCGCATCGCCAGTTACCAGGCCCGCACAGAAGGCTGGCTTGCCGAGCACATGCTGATCATGGGTCTGGAAAGCCCGGAAGGCGAGTCACATTACATCGCCTGCGCCTTCCCTTCCGCCTGTGGCAAGACCAATCTGGCGATGTTGATTCCGCCACATTCACTGCCCGGGTGGAAGATCTGGACACTGGGTGACGACATCGCCTGGCTGCACATTGACACGGAGGGACAGCTGCGCGCGATTAATCCCGAATCGGGCTACTTCGGCGTCGTACCGGGCACCAATGCAAAGACCAATCAGAATGCGTTCGACATGATTCACAACGACGCGATATTCACCAACGTAGGCCGTACGGTCGACAACGAACCGTGGTGGGAGGGTAAAAAGGTTGGCGAGCCCGCCTTCGACTGGCAGGGGCGCAAATACGATCCCGAGAACGGACCGGCAGCGCATCCGAACTCTCGTTTCACGGTCGCCGCAACGAACAACCCGAGTTATTCAGCTCTGGCTGACGCTGCCGAGGGAGTCCCGATCTCTGCGATTGTGTTTGGCGGCCGGCGCGCCAAAGTTGCGCCGCTCGTTTTCGAGGCAAAAGACTGGCAGCACGGAGTGCTCGTCGGTGCGAGCGTTGGCTCGAAAATGACCGCCGCGGCATTTGGTGACGTTGGCAAGATCCGCCGCGATCCCATGGCGATGAAGCCGTTCTGTGGCTACAATTTTGCCGACTATTGGACGCACTGGCTGTCCTTCCCCGAGCGCACCAAGAAGTTGCCCAAGATTTTTCACGTTAACTGGTTCCGACAGGACGACGATGGCAACTTCCTTTGGCCGGGCTTCGGCGAGAACCTGCGCGTACTGCGCTGGATCATCGACCGCTGCGAGAATCGTGTTGGTGCCAGGGAAACTCCGATCGGGTACCTGCCCAACGAGGGCGATATCGATACGAGCGAACTCGACATCAGTGCCGATACGATGCGCGAGTTGTTATCGATCGACGTCGAGCACTGGAGAACCGAGAACGAGCATTTCGCAGATTACCTCGACGAATATGGCGACCGCGTCCCCGCCGCCCTGCGTATGGAGCAACAGCGCCTCGCCGCCGAATTAGCAGAACTGTAGGGGCCCGCCCCAGCGGGCAACATTCGACCCGCTTCGAACGCAGGCGGGACATTGCTAATCGGAAGTAAAGCGCAGCGCAGCGAGCTCCCGTCAGGCGGGATCGAGACATGAAGATTAGTAATGTCCCGCCTTGCGGGTATCGCCTCGCTAGAAATCGCCCGCTCGGGCGGGCTCCGACATTACTCGACGGTTTTGAAGTGAATCGCGAGGCTTGAGGCTGGACCTTCGGCGCGCCCGAGCCCGATCGTGCCATCGCCAC
>CAMYMP010000438.1 GCA_947259435.1 uncultured Woeseiaceae bacterium | reverse complement strand
AGATATCGTCGCCGCCGGCAAGGTGGAAATTGCGAACACCGCTCGGATCTCAGGCACCGTGACGGCCGATGCGATCGCTGTCGCCGAAGGCGCTGTTGTGGAAGGGGTTATGAAAACAAACGGGCCCTACGAACCGCAGGAATTCGTTGAAAAGCGGCAGGACAAGTAGGCCTCGAATTACTGAATTTGAACTATTAATCCCATATACGAGGGTTTTTCGGCCTTTAGACTCCGTACGACCGGCCGCCTGATCGTCAATACCTGAATATAGGCTCTTGCGCCGTCTGCGGGTGCTAAACTGACCGCAGCCAGTTCGTTCATAACAACAATAAGAAAAAACGGCCTGCCGGCCGTTTCGCAGTGGTCTTCGAACGCCGCGCGATGCCTGGAAGTGATTGAAGAAAAATGACCGGCCGTAGAATTCCAAGATATCTGCTTTACTTCCTGATGCTCGGCATTGCCGTGGCCGCCGTCATGTTGACGATATTCTATGGCGAGTACCGCTGGCTTGCTGAAGAAATCACGACAGCCAGCGCTACCGAGCACGATGCATTTGTTCGTGCCAGCTACGAGAGACGTATGCGCGCACAAATGCATTCGGTCGCCGACGAACTCTCGGCGCAGTACGATGCGGGCGATTCCGTTTTTATCTCCACGGTTCTGAATCGTGCGCTCGCAGACAACCAGACTCTGACCGGCATACGTTTCGTCAGTAGCGGCCAGGATGCGTATCAGGCTGGCAGCCTGCCGCGGGAAGACTTCCCGGTGCCGGTTATGTGGCTTCCGGACAAATTGCTGATGACCTATCCGGTTATACGCG
Organism: uncultured Woeseiaceae bacterium; assembly: GCA_947259435.1. The sequence continues at coordinate 1,990 of CAMYMP010000438.1, read as the reverse complement.
AAGAGCAACAATTCGGCATTCTCGCAGGATCTTTCGAACTCGTACCGCTACAAGCCGAAACACTAGCGTTTGTGCAAGAGTTGCAGCAGAAAGAACTGCATAGCCGGCGCGTTAGTTATTTCTGGATCGGTGCAGGAACGCTTGCCTCGCTGCTGCTATGCGCCGGCGCGGTCTGGCTGTTCGCGCGCAAACAGTCTGCAAAGATTCGACAACTCAAGATTCAGGCCGAGAAACTGCGTGATGCCGACTTTGGAGAAACCTTGCCGGAGACTTTGGGCGACGACCTTGGGGAACTCGCTGCGGTATTCAATGACATGCGTGACCGACTGCAGTCAACAACAGTGTCTCGCGATTATGTCGACCGCATCCTATCGGGCATGAACGAAGCGATAATCGTCACCGCCACGGACGGCACGATCAAACGAACCAACAAGGCTACGACCCTTCTGCTGGGGTACGAAGAGGATGAACTCATCGGCTCTGGCATCGACCTCGTCGTACATCGTGAGAAAGGCGGCTCACTAATGGAGGACAGTTTTTCCGGCGTGCCCAAAGAAATCTTTTTCGAAAGTAAATTCGGTGACTCTATCCCGGTGTCCTATACCTGTTCCGTCGTCAAGGGCGAGAGCGGCGAGGCAGAAGATCGTATTTACGCTGCCCGGAATATCACTGAGCGGCGGCGCGCAGAGCAGCGCATTCGCTACCTCGCGCGCATCGACGCGCTGACGAAGGTGCCGAACCGCATGCAGTTTCAGCATTTGTTGCAGAGAGCGATCGCACGCGCGCGCCGCGCTGGAAAATCGTTATGTCTGTTCTATATCGACGTCGACTATTTCAAGGAGATTAACGACACTTTCGGCCATCTCGCAGGAGACGCAACGCTGGAAACGGTCGCAGAACGATTGACGGCGGCAGCCCCTGAAAACTCGGTAATTGGACGGCTGGCAGGGGACGAATTCGCGGTTATCGTTACCGATCTTGGCCCGGACGGCAAGGGCGTCGCTGCGACCGACGAGCTTGCCAGAAACCTGTTGGACCGGCTGGCCGATCCATTCTTCGTACAGGGCCACGAGGTTTTCATGACAGCCAGCATGGGCATCGCCTATTACCCGAAAGATGCACCAAACGTCATCGACCTGATCCGTAACGCGGATGCGGCGCTGTACAACGCGAAAAAGTCGGGCGGCAATCTCTATCGCTACTATGTACCTCAAATGAATGAGGCCGCCGTCGAGCGATTGATGACAAAAAGCAAGTTGAAACGCGCGTTTGAACGGGACGAACTGCTCGTTCATTATCAGCCGAAGTACAACCTCGAAACTGGCGAGGTCTTTGGCGCGGAGGCGCTGGTTCGTTGGGAGCTGCCGGACCGCGGGCTAATTCTGCCGTCGGACTTCATACCAATCGCGGAAGAGACGAATCTGATTATCGAGATCGGCGAGTGGGTGCTCGACAAGGTATGTGAGGACTTCCGTTTGTGGCAACGAACAGCATCATCACCAGGCCGGGTTTCCGTAAACCTTTCGCTCAAGCAGTTGCGGCAACCGAGCTTTATCAACCGCATAAGCTCTATCCTCAGAGGTCACGAGGTCTCTCCGACATCACTTGAACTCGAGATTACGGAAACGACCCTGATGGAGAACCCTGATCGCACGATCAAGCTCCTCGACCAGCTTTACGCACTCGGCCTGCATCTGGCAATTGATGATTTCGGCACCGGTTACTCTTCGCTCAGCGCGCTGCAACAGTTCCCGATCAGTACTCTGAAGATCGACAAATCCTTCGTTCGCGACATATCCGTGAATCCCGATGACGCCACAATCGTTGGCACAATCGTGCAGATGGGCCGCAATCTCAATATGGATGTTGTAGCCGAAGGCGTCGAGACCGAGGACCAACTCAATTTCCTGCAACGCCTCGACTGCACCTACGTGCAGGGCCTGCTGTTCGGAGACCCGATGAGCTCCGACAACTACCTGGAGTTGCTCCA
>CAMYMP010000437.1 GCA_947259435.1 uncultured Woeseiaceae bacterium | reverse complement strand
GGTAACAAGCCTGAGTTGGTGATATTGCGGCGTCTCAATGTTAATTGAGTACCAGATGAGTCCCGCAAAGCCACGCAAAACTCACGCAAAATGGAAAGGCCGCCAATCGGCGAAATCGTAAGTTTTTGATTTGAATGGTGGCCAGGGGCAGACTCGAACTGCCGACACGCGGATTTTCAGTCCGCTGCTCTACCAACTGAGCTACCTGGCCATTTTGGTCACGCCGTGACCGGCGCTCCTACGGATCTCGAAGAGTTGCGTATTAGACCCAGTTCGGCTGAGGCAGTCAACTTGGCCTGATTGCCCCGCTACAAGCCACGAAAATGCTGCTCGCGGCAACAACGTCCATTAGAATCTCTTGAACGAATGAGGCGCGTCGCATGGGCACAGCGCCACAACAATCAGGGGAATCCTCATGAAAAGATTCGTGTGCCTCGCCGCAATTGCGGCCCTCGCGTTCGTGCCGGTCTATGCCGCCGATCAGGAAGAAGAATGGGAGCCAGGATTCAACGAGCTAACGTTCAAGGGCCTCGAGTTCCGCAGCATCGGGCCTGCGTTCATGGCCGGCCGCATCTCCGACATCGTTATCGACCCGAGCCATCGTTCGACCTGGTACGTCGCCGTCGGCAGCGGCGGCGTGTGGAAGACGACCAATCGAGGCACCACCTGGACGCCCGTTTTCGATGACGAAGACAGCTATTCGATCGGCTGCATCACGCTCGACCCGAACAACCCGAACACGGTTTGGGTCGGCACGGGCGAGAACGTATCGGGGCGGCATGTCGCCTACGGCTCCGGCGTCTATCGCAGCCGCGACGGTGGTCAGAACTGGGAAAACATGGGGCTCGAGGACTCCGAGCACATCGGCATGATCCGCATCGACCCACGCGATTCGAACACGATCTTTGTCGCCGCGCAGGGACCGCTGTGGTCGGGCGGCGGCGATCGCGGGCTATTCAAGTCGACCGACGGTGGCGAGACCTGGCGCAAGGTACTCGGCGACGGCTTCGGCAACACCGCTGACGACGATCAGTACACGGGTGTCAGCGAAGTGCACATGGATCCGCGCAACCCGGACGTCATGTATGCGGTGACGTGGCAGCGCCTGCGTAACGTCGCCGTGGTCATGGATGGCGGGCCCGGTACGGGCATTCACAAGTCCGAGGACGGCGGCGAAACATGGCGCGAGCTGACCGAAGGTCTGCCCAAGGAAAACATGGGCAAGACCGGCATCGCGATCTCACCAATCGATCCCGACGTGATGTACGCCACGATCGAGCTCGCGAATCGCACCGGCGGGTTCTGGCGCTCGGCCGACGGGGGCGAGACCTGGAAAAATCGCAACGAGTACCTGTCGAGCGGCACGGGGCCGCACTATTACCAGGAGCTGTTCGCGAGCCCGCACAAGTTCGACCGTGTCTATCAGGCTGACGTGCATCTGCACGTGACCGAGGACGGCGGCGAGACGTTCACGAAGCTCGAACACGACACGAAGCACGTCGACCATCACGCGATGGCGTTCGATCCGGATGACGAGGACTATCTGATCGTCGGCAACGACGGCGGCGTGTACGAGAGCTTCGATCTGGGCGAGACCTGGCGCTTCGTCAACAACATGCCGATTACGCAGTATTACAAGGTGGCCGTCGACTACGACGAACCTTTTTATAACGTGTACGGCGGCACCCAGGACAACAACAGCCAGGGCGGCCCGTCACGTACCGATAACAACGTCGGTATTCGCAGCGCTGACTGGTTCATCACTCTGGGCGGCGACGGCCATCAGTCGGCCGTCGATCCGAACAATCCGGACATCGTTTACGCCCAGTGGCAACAGGGCAACCTGGCGCGTTACGACCGCAAGACCGGCGAATCCGTCTACATCCGCCCGCAACCCGCCGGCGACGAGCCGCCGGACCGCTACAACTGGGATTCACCCATCCTCATCAGCCCGCATGACTCCAAAACACTCTACTTCGGCACGCAGCGCGTCTGGAAGAGCGCCGACTATGGCGATACCTGGTCCGCGATCAGCGGCGACCTGACCCGGAACGAGCGCCGCACGCGCCAGCCCGTCATGGGCCGCACCTGGAGCTACGACTCCCCGTGGGATCTGTACGCGATGTCGATGTTCAACACGATTACGTCGTTGTCCGAATCGCCGCTCGTCGAAGGTCTCGTCTACGTCGGCACCGACGACGGCATCATCCAGGTAAGCGAGGACGACGGTCAGAACTGGCGTCGCATCGATAAGCTGCCGGGCGTGCCGGACCGCTTTTTCGTCAACGATATCAAGGCCGATCTTTTCGATCCCGACACGGTGTACGTCGTGATCGATGACCACAAGAACGGTGACTTCTCGCCATACATATTGAAGAGTGAGAACCGCGGTCGGTCGTGGCGCAGCATCGCCGGCAACGTGCCTGATCGACACATCCTGTGGCGCGTCGTTCAGGATCACGAGAGGCCCGGGCTCATGTTCCTGGGTTCTGAGTTCGGCGTGTTCTTCACCGTCAATGGCGGCGGCACATGGACGAAGCTCAAAGGCGGCAGCCCCAACATCGCGTTCCGCGATCTCGTGATCCAGACGCGCGAGAACGACCTCGTGGGCGCCACGTTCGGCCGCAGCTTCTACATCCTGGATGACTACACACCGCTGCGTGCAGTGAGCGCGAGCATGCTCGAGAACGAGTCCGTGTTGTTCCCGGTCAGGACAGCGCACTGGTACGTGCCGAGGCGCACGCTCGGGTGCGGTGAACCGGGTTGCCGCGGTTCTCAAGGCGATGCTTACTATGTCGCGCCCAATCCCGACTTCGGCGCGACCTTTACGTATTATTTGCCGGAAGAACTTCGCACTCGCAAGGACACTCGCCGCGAAGCCGAAAAAGAACTCGAGAAGAATAACGAGAACGTCGGTTTCCCTTCCTGGGAGGCAATCCTGAAAGAACAGCGCGAGGCTGAGCCGGCGGTTGTGCTTACGGTAAAAGATACGAGGGACAACGTCGTCCGAGTCATCGAGGCGCCTGTTGAGGCCGGCTTCCATCGCATTGCCTGGGATCTTCGCTATCCGCCGCTCGAGGCATGGGTACCGGAAGAGGAACGCGAAGACAATACAGCAGGCGTGCTCGTCGCGCCGGGGCGCTTCTCGGTAACGATGGCGAAGCGGGTCGACGGCGTCGTTACTTCGCTCGGCAATCCGCAAAGTTTTGACGTAATCTCCATTCGCGAACCGACGCTGCCTGGCACCACACAGGAACAGCGCGTCGTGTTCGAGAACCAGGCTGACGAACTGCGGCGGGCTGTCGACGGCACGGTCAAAGCGATCGACGAAATCGCTCTCGAGCTCGATGCAATCAAAGAAGTTCTGGCTCGTTCGACCGCCGATGCGTCGCTGTACGAGATTGCAAACTCGATTCAACAGCGTGTGGCTATTCAGCGCGACCGGCTTAGCAACAACGAAGCTCGCGCAATCTATAAGGAGTTTGACGAAATGCCGGTCGAGAGCCGCTTATTCCATGCGCGCTTCAGGTCAAGAATGAGCGCCTATGGGCCGACGCCCGAGCAGCGTGAGTCGCTCGATATCGCGCGGTCGATTTACGCCGACGCAAGGCAGCAGCTGAGTGAACTGTTCGACGTCGAATACGCAGGCCTCAAAGTCGCACTGGATGCGGCCGGTGTACCCTGGTCGCCAGGCCGCGGCATTCAGTAGCGCCGGCAAAGGATAATGAATGCATGAATTGAATCTCGTTGTTCGCAGCTGAAGCCGCTCCTACAGATGACTGCGATCGTATAGCGTCAGCTCCCAGCGGTCAGTACTGTCATCGTGGCGCAGGATGTAAATGGCATCATCGGCGCCTTTACACTTGAAATAGCGGTGCTCAGGGGAGAGCCACCGGTCCAGCACCTCGACCAGATCGACGCTTTGTTCCCCCAAATGAAGGCGCCGCGGCGTCTCCTCGCCGCGATAGCCGGCGTAGCACTCGACGCGGATCGCGGTCACACGGGCATTCCCCTTGTCAGCGGAGCCCCGGGGGTGCAGGAATTCCTCCCCGGCTACGCTTCAGCAGCCGCCGATTCGTGGATCACCGGGTTTCCGAGCTCATCGAGCCGGAACAGCCCGAAGGCGCGCTCGCCGTTGTAGTCCAGCACGCGCAGATCATCGGTCTCGCGCAGATCGTTTAGAACGCTACCGAAGTGACCGCCATACCGTTTCTTCGCGAGATCCAGCGGTACCTCATAAGCCAGGAATCGTTCGATGCCCTTCGCCCGGAGCTTTTCCAGCAGGGTCGGGTCGACCACCGATTCGTGGGAGGTCAGGATGACGATGGGTCCACTCCCGGTAAACAGCATTGCAACCTTCATATTTGTCTCCCTCGTACTATCGCGACATTTGGAAATGACACTATAATTATCTGCCTGACCTGTCCGGGTTCAATATGAACATTCCGAAGGTGCCCATGAAATCCAGCTTGCCTCACGCGTTCGGTGGCTTCCGAGTGGCCCTGCTGCTTCTCGCCACTGCCATAACGATAGCCGGATGCGCCGGGCTGCGGCCGGGCTACGAAACGCCTACTGTCACCGTCAGCTCATTCCGCGCCTTGCCGTCAGAGGGCGCGCTGCCCGCATTCGAGATCGGCCTGCGTGTGATCAATCCGAATATTGAGCCGCTGGAGCTGCGCGGGGTTGCCTATACCGTACGCCTCGAAGGTCACGAACTGATCAAAGGTGTTGCCAACGACTTACCGGTCATCGACGGCTACGGTGAAGGCGAGTTCAAGTTGACCGCGTCAGCGAATCTGTTCGCCGGCATTCGGCTCATCACCGATCTGATGCGCAGCGACAGAAGCAGCTTTAAGTACGAATTCGAAGCGAAGCTCGACGTCGGCGCCTTCATGCCTGCAATTCGCGTCACCGATGCCAACGAAATATCCTTGCGGCCCGCTGCCGACAACGGCACAGGCGTCTAGTAGCCCCGCTGCGATTCAGGCTGCTTTTAGGGCATCCTCGGCAGACAGATACTCGTAGCCCAGGTCGTGTGCCACGGCCTCGTGGTTTACGTGCCCAGCATGCACATTGAGCCCGTTTGCGAGATGCGGATCCCGGATCAGCGCATCGCGCCAACCCAGATTCGCCAGCGCTTTGACAAATGGTAATGTCGCGTTGGTCAGTGCGAACGTACTCGTGCGCGGTACCGCGCCCGGCATGTTCGTTACGCAGTAGTGCACGACGCCATCGACGACGTAGGTCGGTTCGGCGTGTGTCGTTGGCCGGCTCGTTTCGAAACAGCCGCCCTGGTCGATCGAGATGTCGACCATGACAGCGCCCGTGTGCATGTCTTTCACATTCTGCGCGCTGACGAGCTTCGGCGCGGCGGCGCCGGCAACCAGCACGGCACCCACAACCAGATCCGCGTCCGGAACCAGTTGATCGATTTCATGTTTGGTTGAATAGACCGTATGCACCCGGCCACCCCACATCGTGTCGAGTTCACGCAGGCGCGGCAGCGAGCGATCGAGAATCGTGACGTTCGCACCGAGTCCAATGGCCATATCGGCCGCCTGCGTGCCCGATACGCCGCCGCCAATGATAACGACCCTGCCGGCTTTTACGCCCGGAACTCCGCCGAGCAAAACGCCGCGGCCGCCATTGGCTTTTTGCAAGTGATAGGCACCCGCCTGAATCGACAGCCGGCCCGCAACTTCCGACATCGGCGTCAGCAGTGGCAGCGAACCATCTCTTGCCGTCACGGTCTCGTAAGCGATCGCGGTCGTACCCGACTCAACCAATGCCTTGGTCTGGGCCGCGTCCGCCGCAAGATGCAGGTACGTGAACAGCACCTGATCTTCTCGTAGCATTTCGCACTCGACCTGCTGCGGTTCCTTGACCTTGACGATCATATTGGAGGCCGCAAAGACCTCTTCGGCAGAATCGAGAATCGTTGCTCCGGCCTTCTCATAGTCTTCATCGAACATACCGATGCCCAGCCCGGCATTGGTCTCGACAACAACCTCATGGCCATCGTGCACGAGTTCGCGAACGCCGGCCGGTGTCATGCCGACACGAAATTCGAGTGTCTTGATTTCTTTGGGTACCCCGATCTTCATGAGTTCTCTCCCGGTAGCTCATGTTCTTGACGACACGATACCCCTTAAAAGACGCCATCTGCTTGCAATTTCGGTGAGGTTTTCGGCTTTTTCTGGCATATTCTGCTGCTATTCCTCGTTTATTAGCAATTTTCTGCCATGATTTTCGACCGATACGACAAATTGATCCTCAACGCCCTGCAGCGTGACGGCCGCATCAGCAATAAACACCTGGCCGAGCTGGTCAATCTCTCTGAATCCGCCTGTTTGCGGCGCGTTCGCGCCCTCGAAGAGGGCGGCATGATCGAGCGCTACGTCGCGATGGTCAGCCAGCCCGAAGCCGGCCTGCCGGGCAATGTGCTCGTGCATATCGGGCTGCACCGGGAGGAGCAAAGCGAGCTGGCGGCCTTCGAAGAGGCAGTTCGTAACATTCCCGAAGTGATGGAGTGTTACCTTATGACCGGAGAGTTCGACTATCTGCTGCGCGTCGTTGTCGCCGACATGGCCGACTTCGAGCGCCTGCATAAAGAGGCGCTCACTCGTTTGCCGGGCGTCGCCCGCGTCAACTCCAGCGTTGCAATTCGTACGGTATTGAAGAAAACGGAACTGCCACTTCGGTAAAGAAACGATGGTCGCCATCCCGCAAAATTCATTGCTCGAGTATTACGACCGCGTACGTGCGACGACGCTCGACCTGTGCCGCACGCTCGAGCCCGAAGATACTGTCGTGCAATCCATGCCGGACGTGAGCCCGACAAAGTGGCACCTCGCACATGTAAGCTGGTTTTTCGAACGTTTCGTCCTCAAGGTATTCGACGCCCGGTATGAAAGGTTCAACAATCAGTACGACTATCTGTTCAATTCCTATTATTACTCAGCCGGTCAGATGCACGCGCGCCCTGAACGGGGTCTGCTCACGCGGCCGACGCTTGAAGAAGTTGTGGCGTATCGCACGCATGTCGATGTCGCGATGCGCTCGCTGCTACAACGTCGTGCCGACGATGCAGATCTTTACGAACGTGTCGTCCTCGGGCTGAATCACGAGCAACAGCATCAGGAACTGCTGCTGACTGACATCAAACATGTCTTTTCCTGCAATCCGCTTCGACCCGCTGTCAACGCAGCTCTCGAAGTCGCGGCTTCGACCGGCCCCGACTCTTACGCATTCGTCGACGGGCCGACAGGCATACAACGCGTCGGTGCTTCAGGCGACCGCTTTTGTTTCGACAACGAAACACCGCGGCACGATGTGTTGCTGCACCCGCACCGTATCGGCACACGCCTTGTTACGAATCGGGAGTTCCGCGAGTTCATCGACGATGGCGGCTACAACAATTCCAACCTCTGGCTCTCCGACGGCTGGTCGACGGTCAACGAGCGCGGCTGGCATCGGCCGCTGTACTGGGCGGAAGATCTCGAATCGGAATTCACGCTCGGTGGACAGCGGGACATCGATGCGAATGCTCCGGTATGCCACGTCAGTTTCTACGAGGCGGACGCCTTTGCCCGCTGGGCCGGTGCGCGGCTGCCGACCGAGTTCGAGTGGGAAATTGCGGCTACCAAAGAAACCCTGAACGGCAACTTCATGGACTCTGGCCACTGGCACCCGATTGCCGGCGGCGGCAGCCAGTATTTCGGTGACGTCTGGGAGTGGACCTCTTCCTCGTATTCGCCGTACCCCGGATTCGTGCCGCTGGAGGGCTCGCTCGGTGAATACAACGGCAAATTTATGTGCAATCAGATGACCGTGCGCGGCGGTTCCTGCGTAACGGCTGCCGATCACATTCGTGCGACTTATCGAAGTTTCTTCTACCCCGATGCCCGCTGGCAGTTTCTCGGTATCCGCCTTGCGAAGGACGGCATTCAGTGAATAATGCGCTGCAAAAACATGAGATCGCCGAAATCATTGACGGGCTGAGTCAACCGGAAAAAACGATTTCACCGAAGTACTTCTATGACGAGCGCGGCTCGCAGCTGTTCGAAGAAATAACGACTCTGCCTGAGTATTATCCAACAGAAACCGAGCTCGGCATCATGCGCGACAATATCGACGAGATCGCCGACCTCGTTGGCTCGCAGGCAAGCCTGATCGAATTCGGCAGCGGTTCGAGCCTCAAGACGCGCATACTGCTCGAGCATTTGCACAAATTGGCGGTCTACGTACCGGTCGACATATCGGAAGAGCTATTAATAGAGTCGGCTGATCAGCTGCGCCAGGACTTCCCGCACATCGATATTATTCCCGTCGTCGCGGATTTCACACGCCAGTTCGCACTACCGAATCCGCCTATCATGCCGCTACGCAACATCGTCTATTTTCCGGGCTCGACGATCGGCAACTTCATTCATGATACGGCGCTCGACCTGCTCAAGGTCATGTACGAGGAAGCCGGCGAAAATGGTGCACTTCTGATAGGCGTGGATCTGCAGAAAGACCCGGAGATTATCGAAGCTGCCTATAACGACAGCGAGGGCGTAACGGCCGAGTTCAATCTCAACATGCTGCGCCATCTGAATCGCGAATTCGGCACCGACTTCAACGTCAATGCGTTCTCGCACAGCGCCGAATACAACGAGGACGAAGGCCGTATCGAACTCCGCCTCGTCAGCTCAGAGGAACAGGACATCAGCATCGGTGACGGCGAAATTACGATTGAAGAGGACGAAGCCATCCTGACCGAGTACTCGCACAAGTACACGCTCAGAAGTTTTGCGGAGTTGGCGCGTAAAGCCGGCTTCGAGGTCAAGCGCGTCTGGACTGACCCCGACGCTTTGTTCAGCGTGCAGTACTGCGTCCGGCAGTAGCTTAGGTCGGGGGCACGTATTCCTGCGGCGCCGCCGAGCCTTCCCCGAAAAAGAACTTTTCCATTTCGGTTTCGAGAAATTTGCGCGCGTCGGGCTCTATCGGCGTCAGGCGGTACTCGTTGATCAGCATTGTCTGATGCGCCAGCCAGCGCTGCCACGCTTGTTTGGAAACGCTCTCATAAATGCGCTGGCCGAGTTCTCCCGGGTACGGCGCGTAGTCGAGGCCTTCGGCTTCCTCGCCAAGCAATACGCAGTTAACTGTTCTGGACATGTCCGCTCGTCTTCAGTGTGTTGATCAGTTTTTGTACGGGGGCGGCTATGCCGCCGGGCGGTGAATCGTCAAGCCGGTGCCAGGTCGAGTGATCACCATCCGCGACTCTACGCGACGTAGCCTCGACGCGCACGACTACAGGCAGTATATCCAGATCATAATGGCTAAAGCTGTGCCGCAGCGTGTCCCAGGATTCGATGCGATTATCACGACTGTTCAGCGTCTGATGGCACCAGTCAGCAACATCGTCATTGGCGAGTTCAGGCAGGCTCCACAGGCCGCCCCAGATCCCTGCGGGCGGCCGCCGCTCGAGAAACACCGCACCATCCATAACGGCGAGCACCATGGTCGTTTGCTTAAGCGGCCTGGACTTCTTCGGCTTGCGCCCCGGAAAATCGGCGATGCTGTCGTGCTGCAGCGCCCGGCAATCGCCACTGACCGGGCATGCTCCGCAATTAGGCTGGCTGCGGGTGCACACCGTCGCACCGAGATCCATGATCGCCTGCGTGTACGCCGCCACGCGCCGGTCGGGCGTATGCGCTTCGGCCGCTACCCATAGCTGCCTGGCCACAGAACTCGCCCCCGGCCACCCGGCAATCGCACGGTGCCGCGCAAGCACGCGCTTGGCGTTACCGTCGAGGATTGCGTGGCGCTGATCGAACGCCAGCGACAAAATCGCCCCGGCCGTCGAGCGCCCGATCCCGGGTAACGCGACTACGTCGTCAAACGAGGCCGGAAAGACTCCAGCGTGTTCATCGCGCAGCAATTTTGCGGCTTTGTGCAGATTTCGCGCACGCGCATAATAGCCAAGGCCCGACCAGTGCTGCAGCACCGTATCGACTGGCGCATCGGCGAGAGAGACCACGTCCGGAAAACTCTGTACAAAGCGTTCGTAATAGGGGATGACCGTCTGCACCTGCGTCTGTTGCAGCATGATTTCGGATACCCAGATGCTGTACGCGTCCGGTTTCTGCCACGGCAGATCTTTGCGCCCGCTGTGATCGAACCAGGCGATTACCTGATCAGAGAACTCGCTCATGGATGCCGTCAATCTCCGATAATGTCTTTGAGCGCATCTTTGAGCTTATCCCGGTCTTTCTTTTTTTTCTTCTCGCCGGTTGTCTCGGCTTCTGTCCCGGCTTCCGTTTCCCCTTCGGCATCATCGCCACCTCCCAGCAGCTTGTCTGTCAGGCGTTCCCGGATCTTCTTTTTTGCTTCCTGTTTGAGCATCTTCTCGATGTCCGGTGAAATCTTCGGGTCAGCGAGCGGTCCGGTAATCTTGAGTGGGATCACGGCCTCGGTAAACTCCTCGAGTTCTGTTTCGCTCGCGCCTTGTGCGAATTCCGGGCGCTCGAGAATTCGGGCCGTCATTCGATAATCGATCTTCGCGGCAGCCAGATCGACCGAGCCGCTGCCCGTCAGCTGCATGAACGGCAGCTCGGCAAACAAATCGTCATTGCGGAATACGCCGTCCTTTACGGGACCGGTCGCTTTGACGTTGCTGAACTTTGTCCTCGCCGGCAGTTCGGGTTCGGGCGCCGGCTCTTTCTTGAATAAGGCCCGCGCGCGCCGCAACTCGTACCAGACGTCGGTGCCCTCCCACGCTCCGTCGAGCAACTCCATCGACATGTTACCGCTCAGGCTGCGCTGGATCGCGGTCAGGTCGTCGCCGCGGCCCGTCAGCTGAAAAGAGCCGTTAATCGAACCCGTGATGCTTTTCCGGTCGAACATTGCCTTCGCAAGCGCGCCGAGATCCACGCCGTTCACACTCTCGTTGACGGACAAGACGGGCGAGGCGCCTGCTGCGTTGATCTGCACATCGCCTTCGTATCTGCCATTGAACAGCTCAGCCGATAATGGATGCAGGCGCAGCCTGCCATTGGCTGCGTTCAGGCCGAGCTGCGCGTTCTCGAACTTCATGCCGCTGAGCCAGGCCTCCTCCACGGTCAGGCCACCGCGTACATTCAGAGAGCGAATCAGATCGACCGGAATTTCGACAGGCACGGCCTCGCCGCCGCCGCCGCCTGCAGACTCGTCAGCCGGCTCCATGTAGCGTCCGAGGTTTATCGAGTCGGCAGCAAGGTTCATGCTGATCGTTCCGGCCGCATCACTGGCCAGCGACACCTCGCCGACATAAGTCGTGTCGTCGACGACAAATTCGAGCTCGGTCAACATGATGGCAGCATCCGTGAGACGCACAAGCGCATCCCCGTAAACCTTGCCCAGCGCATCGGGGTCCGCGGTGACCGGCGGCTCGATATCGAGCCTCTCCATCAGGCTCTTCAGCGAAAAGGCGTCGACTTCTATTCTCGCGGTCGGCGTCGCCTCCTCCACGTATGAAAATGGCTCCACATCGGCTGAGATGTCGACGCCCAAAACGCTTATCTCGACCCTGGAGAAATCCACGGTGCCCGCCTCGCCGTCGAATATCATCTCGGTTTCAATCGCGAAGTCGCCAGCCAGATCGGCCGGCTGCAGCTCGAAGTCGAAGTCGATCTTCAGCGCAAGCGGTTTGCCACGCGCCACGCTACCGGTCGACAGACCGAAATTCGTCAGCCGATAATTCTCGCCGGCCTTGGCGTCGCTGTAATTGACGGTGGAGTTGCTAATCCTGACACCGGCAATTTCAAACGCCGCCGAGCCGCTTTCTCCGGCATCGGCTGTCTCATCGGACTCAAGCAGGTCCTTCCAGTTATGGCGGCCGTCCCGGGTAACCTCGAGATTGAGTTGCAGCGCGTCGAGCGTTGCCGTGTCAATGGCTACTTCGCGGCGTAGCAGCATAGGCAGCAACCGCACGCTGAGCCGGGCTTGCTCAAAGGTCACAAAGGGCGAGTCGCTGAAGCCCGGGGCATTGCCGAGAGTGGTCTTGCCGATGTTGATCGCGAGCCAGGGGAACAGGCTTAGTTCAAGGTCGCCTTCGATTACCAGTTCGCGCCCGATCGAGCGCTGCACCTCGGCAGCGATGTCCTCACGAAAGTCGTTCGCATCGAACAACAGCGCGAAAGAAATCGCGGCGATGACGAGCAGCGCCACAATTCCGAGCAAGACAAAGAGCACTTTTTTAAGCAGGCCACCCATCGATCGGCCTCCGGACTTCGGGCCGTCTAGAGTATCAAATTACTTATTGCAGATACTCATATCGCCGTTCAGCGTCGACATGATGACGCGACCGTCGCCGTCGCCTTCAGTGAAGCTCAACTCCAGTCCCGGCGCGTATTTGCTCGTGCGTTCCGGCTTTGGACCGAAGCAGTTATCGATATCGCCGTTGAATGTCTTGATTTCGAATTCCGCGGATACCTTGCCGGCAAACTGCACATCGACGTCGCCATTGACAGTTTCCAGCGTCAGTTTGCCACCTTTGCGAAGCTCCGCCTGAAAAATGACGTCTCCGTTCACGGTATGCAGCATCGCGCGATCGAAGGATCCTTCGTCGATCGTGACATCGCCGGTCACCGTTTCTGCAGAGACGGCCCCGCCGACCCTAAACAGCGTCACGTCACCCGACACCGTGTTGGCCGTGGCCTCAGCATCCTTGCCTTCGCCGGTAACGTCGACGTCGCCGCTGACGGTTTCGACGGCGAAATCATTGCCCGCCACTTCGGTGTCGATATCGCCGCTGACCGTATGCAGCTTCTGCTCGCCGGTTACGTCCTCGCAATCGATGTCCGCACTGACCGCGGACACATCGATGGAGCTGGCGGCCGGCAGACGAACTACGAGGTCACTTGCTATCTTGCTGCTGTTATCGCGCGGCACCTTTACCTTGACCAGCACCTTGTCGCCATTGCGTTCGACGATCAGTTCTTCCACTCTGTCGCCGAGTTCGCCGGTCACCTCGACAGCGTTGCGCGACCAGCCGTAAACCTCGACTGACCCTGCAATGTTGATGATGTCGACATGGCCGTCCGGCGCCGCATCTATCGATTCGTTGAT
>CAMYMP010000436.1 GCA_947259435.1 uncultured Woeseiaceae bacterium | reverse complement strand
ATTACAAAAGCGGCATACAAAAAGATATTTATGACAGCTATTTTTTTGATAACAAAAATGGAATTGTTATTGGTGAAAAAGGAGCCTTTTATTTTACTGCAGACCGTTGTAAATCCTGGCAGAAAGGAAATACATTTTTTTGATCTCTATTACATGCGAGGTCTAAGGTGGTACGCGCGGCAGTTTCCTGCGTTCGTATTCAACCGGAGTAAAAAGACGGGTGAAGCAACACCATACTATCTGTTCCACCCAGCCGTCGCCGAGCGGGTCGCCAATGCGTTACCAAATGTAAAGTTGATAGCGCTGTTACGTGACCCAACGATGCGCGCCTTCTCGCATTATCAGATGAGTGTGTTCAAGGGCAACGAGACGATTCTCGACTTTGAAGCAGCATTGGCAGCCGAACAAGAGCGCTTGCAGGGCGAAACGGAGAATCTAATGGCAGATCCCGACTACTTCAGCTTCTCTCATCAAAAGCACTCATACTACGCCAGAGGTCTCTACTGCCAGCAGCTGAAACACTGGATGCGCTTTTTTCCGAGGTCTCAATTGCATATCATTCAAAGCGAGATGTTTTTTGACGATCCGCAAGCCGAACTCGACAAGCTTATGCTATTTTTGGGACTCGGCGGTTTTGAGTTTTCGAAGCTCCAAGCGCTTAATGCAGGCAATTATACGCCTTTGGACGCAGCCGTGAGAAGACGATTGGCGCGGCGATATTACGAATCGAAACAAGACCTCGAGGTCCTGTTAAAGCAGCAGTTCAGCTGGTCATGAGGTCAGAGTTGCCATCAGGACAACGGGTCTCGGCGTATTATCGCAAGCGCTTCGTTCTGGCGTTGGGTCTACTGGTCATTATCGCTGCATTGTTCTGGACTTCCTCTCGTTACCCATCGCTCGACGAAAAAGCTATGATGAGCGGCGCGATTCAGCTCGAAGACACGCTCAGCTTTGAATCCGTAATGCCGGTGTCGCGCGATGACCCGGCCATCAAGCGCATTGCCTATTCCACGGTCAACTGGCTCGAAACTAATAGAATCGGCATGACGTTTGGCGTCTTCTTCGCCGCCGCTTTCCTGACCCTAATGGGCTATTTGCACCGGCATAGCTTCAAGGGTGCCTTCGCCAACTCGGTCTTCGGCATGGCGCTCGGTGCGCCTTTGGGTGTGTGCGTCAACTGTGCTGCGCCCATTGCGAAAGGCTTGTATGCCGGCGGCGCAAGGATCGAAACGACGTTGGTTGCGATGATCGCATCGCCAACGCTGAACATTGTGGTGCTCACGATGTTGTTCAGTCTTTTTCCATTTTATCTTGCATTGGCCAAGCTCGCGTTGAGCATCGCGCTGATGTTGCTCATCGTGCCCTTGATTTGCCGTTTCGTGCCGTTGTCCCAGCGGGCAACACAAGAACCTGTCGCACCCGTCTGCGCAGTGCCCGGCGTCGGACCTGTTTTCGAAACGGAAAAAACGCTGACCGCGGTGGCACAGTTTGGCAGGGATTTTATGCGCAATCTTTGGTTTATCATCCGGGCAACCGTGCCTTTGATGTTGCTCGCCGGTTTTCTGGGTGCAGCACTGGCAACCGCGCTACCACCGGAACAGCTGGCGATGCAGCCATTCCACTGGCTGACGCTGATACTGGTTGCGGTCGCCGGGTCTATCGCGCCTGTGCCGATCGGTTTCGACGGGGTTTTGAGCGCCACACTGCTCAACAGTGGTGTGCCCGTCGGATACGTCATGGCACTGTTGTTCACGCTCGGCATTTTCAGTATCTATTCTTTTTTTATCGTCGTGACGACGATTAGCCTGCGTCCTGCGCTCTTGGTCTCCATCGCCGTTATTGCGCTTGGCGCCGTTGCCGGCGTGGCAGCACAGTATTATCACGCTTGGCTAACACAACAGGCTCTCGAACTTCTTACCGAACCCCCGGCCACACAGAAAAACAACTCAAAGATTGGAACGCCGCAGACTCAGGCGTCCTCGTTCGCATCCCAAGATTCGTGGCCGTCAACAGACACGGGCGAGGCAATCGCGGTTTTGCGCCGCCCATTCAATCCGCGCGCTGCAGGCGGCACGCCATTCACCGCGATGGAAGCGTGGCGCATCGGCATCGACAAGCCGGTAGAGTTTTCGTTCGCCGACATGTGGCCGCCTTTCTGGGAAGGCCGCAGCATATCGTCGGGTGACTTCGACAATGACGGCGACACCGATGTCGTTCTCGCCTCGACCGAACGCGGCCTGTATTTTTACGCCAACGATGGTAGTGGTACATTCGAACCAGTGACCTTCGAACTGGGCCGCTTGCCCACCATGCCGATCTTCAACGCGGCGTTAGTCGATATCGATAACGACGGTTGGCTCGACTTATTTCTCACTACCTATCAACAGGGCAATTACTGGTTACGCAATCGCAACGGCGTGTTCGACGCCCGTCATTTGCACGCTGTGCGCAATCGAAACGATGCCATTTTGACGATGGCGGTAACGTTTGGCGATGTCGAGGGTGACGGCGATCTCGATGTCGCCTTGGGCAATTGGGCGGCGGGCTGGTACCGTCGTATCCCCGGCGAAGAATCCCGTAACAGAATCGTGTACAACGAAGGAGGCAGGCTCGATGGCGACGAGTTTGCTGACCTGCCTGGCCTGCCGGGCGAAACTCTGTCGATCCTGTTCTCCGATATCAATGCCGATGGCCTCGCGGATCTCCTCGTAGGTAACGACTTCGAGCAACCGGACACCTTTTATCTGGGCCGCGGCGGTGGCGACCTGCGCCCGATTCGTCGGCAGGACGGAATCATCCCACTCAGCACCACCAC
>CAMYMP010000435.1 GCA_947259435.1 uncultured Woeseiaceae bacterium | reverse complement strand
ACGAGTGTGCGTCGTCTCGCTGATCAGGCTCTCGATCTGATCCCGATCGTCAAGGTCGATGCCCACTATTTCGTTGTGCGGCACCATGATGTCGTCCACTGTGACTTTGCCGAGATCGAGAATACTAATCAGCATCTTCTGATACCGGCCCGAAATCCGGCTGCCTGCTTCATGCACGACGGTGCGTAACTCTTCGCGGGTCAGAGCCTGCAGCTCTGTCTCGCCAGGACGCACACCGAACAAGAACAATACGCCGTTTGCCGCCATGTTCGTGAGCCATACGAGCGGATAGACGATCTTGAGCAGCGGGTAGTAGATCATTGCTGCCGGAAACCCAACGCGCTCCGGGTGCAACGCCGCCAGCGTTTTGGGCGCGGCTTCGGCGAATACCAGTATGATCAGCGTCATGAGCAACGATGCAAGGGCAACAGCAGGTTGGCCGCCCATATCCATTGCAACGACGGCAACGATCGACGCCGCAAAAATATTGACAAGATTATTGCCGAGCAGGATCAGCCCGATCACGCGGTCGGGTCGCCGCAGAAGTCTCTCGGCCAGCCTCGCGCCACGATGACCTTCGCGGGCTTTGTGACGAAGCTGGTAGCGGTTCAGGCTCATGAGCGCCGTTTCCGATCCCGAAAAGAATGCGGAAAGCAGCAAAAGAACAACAAGCAGAACAATCAGTGCTGCCAGTGAATTGTCATCGCCCAAGAGCTGGGCACCTCCTCAAAAACTCGCACGTACTCAGTTCATCAGTACGCATGCCGCCTGTCAAGAAAACACGTCTCAGATGAGATATGTGTCTCAGCCCCAGGACCGGTTAAGAACTTCTTCAAGAACGTAGCGGCTGCCGAAATACGCGAGGCAAAGAAACGCGAAGCCCGACAAATACAGATAAACTGCGCGCTTGCCGCGCCACCCGGCGAACAGCCGACCCGCAACAAGAGCGCCGAATAACGCTAATGCCATTAAGGAGAAAGTGGTCTTGTGCAAGAGGTGCTGGGCGAACAGGTCCTCGACAAACGCGAAGCCGGAGAGGACGGCCAGCAGCAAGCCGGCAAAACCCGTCGCCGCGACGCCGAAAAGCAATTTTTCGGTTGTCTCAAGCGGCGCGAACAAATGATTCGCAGCAGAAATTTTTCCGGCGCGCAGCCGTTGATTCTGGATCAACGCGAAAATGGCGACTATCGCGCCGGCGGTAAGTAATCCGTATGCGAACATCGCGATCAGGATATGCGCCTGCATTTGCCATGAGAGATCCAAAACCGCCTCGATGTTGGGCTGCATATCGAACGGAATGGTCGCAACCGCCGCGAGTAGCAGCAGGCCGGCGGCCATGCCGCGCAATGTTGGTTCCAGCGCGCCAAGAAGCCCAATCACTGCGAGCTGCAGGCCGATGAGTGATACAGCGCCTGCCAGGGACACAGTCAAGCCGCTCGCCTGATTGACCTCGGCATACAGCCCCTGACCGTGGAGCATTACCCCAGCGGCCGAAAATCCAACCGCAGCAACCAGGAGCGGCTGCGTCCACGCAGCATAGCGAGGCAAGCGAGACATCGCGAAAGCGACGGCTCCCAACAGGTACAGCAAGAGAATTGTGATTTGAGACACAGAAACCGGCCGGTGCATAACCTAACGTTCCGTTGAATGAATCATCCCATGAATGAATCATCCCACAGGGTGAAGTTCAATAGAACCCCAACGCTATGCGAATACGAATTCTGGGTTGCAGTGGTGGCATCGGCGCGGGCTCGCGCACGTCCGCAATGCTCGTCGACGACGATGTCTTAATAGATGCCGGCACCGGCATCGGCGACCTTGCGCTCGAGGAAATTGACCCGATTCGCCACGTCTTTCTGACTCACGCGCATCTCGATCATATTGCCGGGTTACCGATGCTCGCAGACAGCGTCTTCGATGAGAACTTCACCAAGCCGCTAACAGTGTACGCGCGCGAAGAGACATTGCGCGCAATTCAGGATCACTTGTTCAACGGTGTTATCTGGCCCGACTTCGCCAAACTTCCGTCAGCCGAAAACCCGATGCTGCGTTATCAGGTCTGCAGCCCGGGCGATACGGTCACAATCAAGCATCGCGATTTCTATGCGGTCGATGTCATGCACACGGTGCCGACGCTCGGCTATACGGTGCAAAACTCCGGTGGGGCATTTGCCGTCAGCGGCGACACGAAGACCAACGAGACGCTGTGGCCCGTTCTCAATGCCTGCGACGACCTGAAGGTCCTGGTCATCGAGGTTTCCTTTCCGGACGAGATGGAACAGCTCGCGAACGAAGCCGGACACTACTGCCCGCGCACCCTGACTCGCGATCTCGAACGGCTGCGGCATTCACCGGAGATCTGGCTGACCGGCATGAAACCCGGCGAAGAAAATCGAATTCTGGAGCAGGTCATCAAGGCCGCGCCGGAAAAAAATATTCACATGTTGTCACGCGGGACGGTTCTAACGGTTTAGAATCCCCGCATGTTCGAGAATCTGACCGGCAGACTTTCGGAGGCGACACGCAGCCTCAGCGGCAAAGGCCGCATCACCGAAAGCAACATCAAAGACACCTTGCGCCAGGTTCGGCTGGCACTGCTCGAGGCCGATGTCGCTTTGCCCGTCGTCAAATCGTTCATCGAAGGGATTCGCGAAAAAGCCGTCGGCGAAGGAGTCAGCAAGAGCCTGACGCCAGGGCAGGCACTCGTGAAGATCATTCACGGCGAACTCGTCAGAATTCTCGGCGGCACCTATGCGCCGCTGGATTTCAAGGCGCAGCCTCCGGTTGTGGTGCTGCTGGCCGGCTTGCAGGGGGCGGGCAAGACCACCACAGCGGCCAAGCTCGCGAAAAGACTGATCGAAAAAGAGAAAAAGCGCGTCATGCTGGTCAGCGTCGACGTGTATCGCCCGGCAGCCATCCTGCAACTCGAGACACTGGCTGGTGAGGTCGGTGCGCTGCACTGTCCGAGCAGCGGAGACGACAAGCCGATCGCGATTGTGGACCGGGCACTTGATGATGCGCGCCGGTCGCATGCCGATGTATTGATCGTCGATACGGCGGGGCGGCTGCACGTCGATGAGGACATGATGCGTGAGGTCATCGAGGTACACGCGATGTCCGGCGCCAAGGAAACGCTGTTCATCGTCGACAGCATGGCGGGGCAGGATGCCGTCAATGCGGCGACGGCATTCAATCAGAGTCTGCCGTTGACCGGTGTGGTGCTGACCAAAGCTGATGGTGACGCCAAAGGCGGTGTTGCGCTCTCGGTTCGTGAAATCACAGGCAAGCCAATTCGATTTGTCGGCGTCGGCGAAAAGGTCGACGCGCTCGAAGCTTTCCATCCGGACCGGATGGCGTCGCGCATTCTGGGCATGGGCGACGTCTTGACGCTTGTCGAGGAGATCGAAGACAAGGTCAGCAAGGAAAAGACCGAGAAGCTTGCGAAAAAGCTCAAGAAAGGCCGCGGTTTCGACCTGTCGGATCTGAAAGATCAGCTCGAACAGATGATGAACATGGGCGGCATGGCCGCGATGCTGGAGAAACTGCCGATACCGGGTAACGTCAACCCGGCCGCACTCAAAGACAGTGCGAACGAACAGCAACTCAGGCGTCAGGTTGCGATCATCAATTCGATGACCCCGGGCGAGAGACGCTTCCCGAAGACCATTAACGGCTCCCGCAAAAAACGCATTGCCGCGGGTTCCGGGCTGCAAATCCAGGACGTGAATCGCCTGCTAAAACAGTTCACCCAGATGGAAAAAATGATGCGAAAAATGTCCCGCGGCGGCATGAAAAAGATGATGCGCGGCATGTCAGGCGGCCGGATGCCTCCCGGAATGCGCTAAGCGACGGAAATTCCTCGGATTATTAGGCGCGAAAACGCTTCACATTTGGGTCGAAACGGGTACAATGCGCAGCCTACTCGGGGTTGGCCCTTGGAAACAGGCAATCCCTGGGCAAATCTGCCTGTCACAGCTATTTAACGGAAAAACAATGGTTAGTATTCGTCTTTCGCGCGCGGGCGCGAAAAAGCGGCCCTTTTATCACCTCGTCGTCACCGACAGCCGCAACCGTCGGGATGGCCGATATCTTGAGCGAGTCGGTTATTTCAACCCGGTCGGCAAGGATCACGAGGAGAATCTGCGCATCGACGTCGAGCGCGTGGATTACTGGATTAGCCAGGGCGCACAACCGTCTGACCGTGTGGCCTCATTGTTGAAGTCGCACCGCAAGGCCCAGGCCGCGAACTGATAGAAGAACTGCAGCAACCGGTAATTCTGGGCCGCATATCCGGCCTGTTTGGTGTCAAGGGCTGGGTCAAGGTGTTCTCGTTTACCCAGCCGCGCGAAGCGATCCTCGACTACGGACGCTGGTTTTTGCAGCGCCAGGGAGCATGGCAGGCCGCGACAGTCGTTGAAGGCCAGGTCGTTGAAGGCCAGCGACATGGCAAATCGGTCATCGCACACCTCGAGGGAGTGGATGATCGGGATCAGGCAATCGAGTGGGTGGGCAGTGATATTGCGATCCCGCACAGTGAATTGCCGGAAGCTGAAGATGGCAGGTACTACTGGGCGGACCTCGAAGGAATGCGGGTGGTACACCGCGACGGGACGGAACTGGGTCGCGTCGCGTATTTGATGGAGACCGGTGCCAACGATGTGTTGGTGACCGAAGGAGAGCGAGAACGGCTGATTCCGTTCATCGCCGATAAAGTGATTCTCGACGTGGATTTCGCCGAAGGAGTTATCCGCGTCGATTGGGAGTGGGACTGACATCATGCAGATCGCGGTTGTCACCCTGTTTCCGGAACTGGTAAGCCAGGTTGGCGAGTTCGGTGTCGTCGGGCGCGCAGTGGAACGGCAGTTACTGTCACTGCACTGCGAGAATCCGCGTGACCATGCCGAAGATGTTCATCGCACTGTCGATGACCGGCCGTACGGGGGCGGTCCCGGCATGGTTCTGAAATATGAACCTGCGGCCAAGGCCATACGTGCGAGCAGGGACAGATTGCCAGCGGGCAGCCCGGTCGTGTGCCTCTCGCCGCAGGGCAAGGTGTTCGATCAGGCGATGGCCAGGCGATTTGCAGGCCTGCAGGGATTGATCCTGCTGGCTGGCCGATACGAGGGTATCGATGAACGCTTGATTGAGAACGAAGTGGACGAGGAGTTGTCACTGGGTGATTTCGTCCTGTCCGGCGGCGAAATCGCCGCGATGGCGGTGGTTGATGCCGTGGCAAGGTTATTACCGGGTGTTCTCGGTGATGACGACTCGGCAACGCAGGACTCGTTTATGCAGGGGTTGCTGGACCATCCGCATTACACGCGTCCGGAGGTCGTAGCAGGACAGCGTGTACCGGCGGTACTGCTGTCGGGAGACCATGCGCGCATTGCGCGTTGGCGTTACAAGCAGGCATTGGGGCGCAGCTACATGCGGCGTCCTGATCTGCTGAAAGACTTGGATTTGGATCGGGAACAACGTAAGTTGCTCGATGAATTTTTGAAGGAGCAGGGCAAGCATTAAGCGCAGCCCGGGTAGCGAGACATGAGCAAAATAATTGAAGCGATCGAACAGGAACAAATGGGCAAAGAGATCCCCGAGTTTTCACCGGGCGACACCATCGTTGTTCAGGTCAGGGTCAAAGAGGGCGATCGTGAGCGTTTGCAGGCCTTCGAAGGTGTCGTGATTGCGAAACGTAATCGCGGCCTGAATTCGTCTTTCACGGTGCGCAAGATTTCACATGGTGAAGGTGTTGAAAGAGTCTTTCAAACCTACAGCCCTGTGGTCAGCTCTGTCCAGGTGAAGCGTCGCGGCGATGTGCGCCGTGCCAAACTGTATTACCTTCGCGGACGCACCGGCAAGGCTGCACGGATCAAGGAAAAAATCTAACGCAGCCGGGGGTTGCCGGCTGCAAGTATGGGATACTCGGCCTGAACTAACGCTCCCGAGGCAGGTCTTTCGAGGCATGAGGCCCATTCTGCTAGAACCCCGAATCACAGCCGCGCTGGTGCTCATCGCCGCATCGACACTGAGCGGCTGCGCTTCGTTGATATCGAATGCGGCCAGTGGCCTGGCCGATAACCTGAGCAGCGCAATTCTCAATCAGGATGACCCGGAGACGGTTCGTGCGGGTATGCCGTCCTACATGCTCCTGATGGACAGCTTCGTAGAAGGCAGCCCTGATGATCCGGCGATGCTTGGCGCTGCTGCAAATCTGTATGCGTCCTATGGCGCCGTATTCGCTGACGATGAGGCGAGGGCCTCGCGCCTGACAAGCAGGGCGCGCACCTATGCGTTGCGCGGCATGTGTCACAGCTACGCAGCTTCGTGCGGCTGGCGGGACCTGAACTATGACGACTTTGTCGCAACGCTGGGCGGGCTGAAGCCGGCGCATAGTGAGGAGGTCTACCTGTATGGCTTCGCTACGCTGGCGTATTTGCGCGCCCATGCCGAGGACTGGAATTCGCTTGCCGAGTTGCCGCAAGCCGAGGCCCTGATCAAGCGATATTTCGAGATCAGCGGGGAGTCGGTCAAAAGCTCGGCGCATATGTACATGGGAATAATCCTGACTTTGCGACCTCCATCACTTGGCGGCAAGCCAGAAGAGGCCAGAATTCACTTCGAGAAAGCTATTGCGATGTCAGGCGGCAAGGACCTGAGCGCAAGAGTGGAGTTCGCAAAGGGCTACGCCAAGCTGCTCTACGAGCGGGAATTACACGATAAGCTCGTAAGCGAAGTACTGGAGGCCAGCCCCTATGCAGACGGGCTGACGCTAATGAATGTTCTCGCGCAGGAAGAAGCACTGCTGCTGCGTGCCGAGGCCAACGACTATTTCTAATCCGGATGGATAATCGATGAAAAAACTGGGATTGATTCTTCTTGCGCTGCTGGCCAGCGGGCTGAGCAACGCGACCGTGCTCAAGATCGCCACGCTTGCGCCTGAGGGCTCGGCGTGGATGAAGGCGATGCGAGACAGTGCCAAGGAGATTAAGGAACGCACCGACGGCAGGGTCGAGATCAAGTACTTTGGCGGTGGTGTCATGGGCAATGACGCCAAAGTGCTGGGCAAGATTCGCATCGGCAATCTTCACGGCGGCGCTTTCACGCCATCTGCG
>CAMYMP010000434.1 GCA_947259435.1 uncultured Woeseiaceae bacterium | reverse complement strand
GCGATCAGTATCGTCATGTTGATCGCTATCTGGCTGCCCGAAATCAGCTGGCGGCCAAAGCTCAAACATCCATGGGCGATAGTCGGCTTCATTCACTCACTTTTTTCAACGTTGTTTGCCTATGGTGCGTTGCTGCACGCCGTTATCCTGCACACGGGTCTGCGCAGACAGCAGATTATCGGCACCATGGCCGCATGCCTCACGGGCATGGGAGTTTTCAAGATCGCAGGCTACGCACTCAATGGATTCGACTACGCCCCATATTTCAAGATCATCGTGTTTTCGATTATGGCGGCCTTTTTGGGCACGTGGGTCGGTAAGATGGTTGTGGATCGCATATCCGAGACGATGTTTCGAATCGCATTCAGGGCGCTGGTCACCGTGACGGCGATACGTCTCCTGTACGTTGGGTTGGTCAGTTAATCATGCGCATGGTCGAATTTTTCAAAGAGAGAAGATCAAACGGTCAGCCGCTTGTTCTCGTATCGGTGTTCGAGACAGCTGGTTCGACCTACAGCAAGGCGGGCGCGCAGATGCTGATCGATGGCGACGGTCACTATTGCGGCATGTTATCGGGAGGCTGCCTTGAGGGCGACCTCGTCGAACGCGCCCGGTCCGTGATCAACACAGGAACGGCAGAAACGGCAAGCTACGATTTGAGTGCCGATGATGAGCTTTGGGGGCTCGGGGTGGGCTGCGATGGAACGATGCGCGTACTGCTTCAGCCATTATCGCCTGAAACTGATTACCAGCCGTTTGCCGTTATTGCCGATATCCTTAGCGGCGATGAAGCGGCCATGCTGGCCATTGTTGTCAGTGCGGAATCATCGTCCATCAATACGGGTGCTTCTGTGCTCCTGCAGGACGGTCGCGAGCTTGGCTCTGGAATGAGTGATGCTGTCGCGCGTTCCATAGCGAACAGTGTCGACAACAAAAAACTGGCGGTGACACATCAAGTGGATACGCCGGACGGCATTTGCGTCGTTCTTTACGCTCGCATCGAACCGCCGCCAGCGCTGCTTATCCTCGGAGCCGGCCTTGATTCGGAACCCGTTGTCAGAATTGCATCCGAGCTTGGGTGGCGTTGCATGGTTATCGATCATCGGCCGGCGTACCTTGAAAGTCGCTCCTATCCCGATCCAACCAGGATCCTGTGTTGTCCGGCTGACGAGTTTGGTCAGCAGGTCGGGCTGGAACATTATGACCTGGCGATCGTCATGAGCCACCACCTTGCAAGTGACCGGGCGTACCTGCGGCAACTCGCGGCATCTGATATCGCTTACATCGGGCTGCTGGGTCCCGCCGGCCGGCGCGAACGCCTGATGAATGAACTGAGCGACGTGGCGGATGCGTTAAAAGGCCGTCTGCACGGCCCGGCAGGCATCGACCTGGGTGGGCGTGGACCTGGCCCGATCGCTCTCGCGATCGTGGCCGAGATGCAGCAGTTCCTAAACCAGCGCGGCTAAGTCCGCCGGCGTATCGATATCGGTAGCGGCCGGCTCGAAGGGCACGGTTCTGAGTGTAAAGCGACTGTCACGGAACAGGGCGCGGCCTCCCCGGTCACCGGTCAGCGATTCCAGCGCTTCGAAAGCACCGCTTGGGAACAACACGGGCGGCCCGTCAGTGCCGGAATAGGAGGAGGCCACGATTTCATTGTCGGCACCCGACCAGGTATCGATGAGAGCCCGAAGATGTTGCGTAGTAATGAGCGGCTGGTCAGCCAGGAGCAAGAGGAGGGCGTCAGCGTTGCCGCGACATGCACGCGCTGCCGTGGCGATGCTGGTGCCGAGTCCTTTGCCATGGTCTTCATTCACTGCGATAAAGCATGGTTCCGAACCTATGGCAGCAAGCACGGTGTCCGCGTCATGGCCGATCACGGCCAGCACGCGGTTGTTGCAGACCGCAACGGCCGTATCGACGGCTCGCCACACGAGCGGCATGCCATCCAGCAGAACGGCTTGCTTGGTCGATCCGAATCGCGACGAGCCTCCGGCGGCGAGAACGGCGGCGAAAATTGTCGGTTCCGGATCTGGCATGATCACAACCTTGCATAGCTTAGACGGTCAAAACTATCGTCTACAATCGTATATTCGTAGTTATACGCAGTGCTTATTATACCGATACTCGATAGGGTATAAGTGCGTAGCTGGAGGAGATTATCATGAGCCGCACGGTGCTTTGCGTTATCGAGTTCGACAACTATCCCAAGGTTGTCGTCGCGCGCGCGGCATGGCTCGCCAAGCAGAATAACTGCGAGCTGGAGTTGCTGGTCAGTGACCCGGTACCGCGCTTGCTAAGCGAGACATACATCTTCCTGTTGGAGTCGGAGATGATTGCCGACAGTATCAGGAGCGCTCAGGACGAGCAGATGGATGCTCTGATAGAGTCTGCCGAAGCAGCCGGAGTCGTTGTGCATCAGACGACATCCAAAGCGCGCTCCGTCGTCGACATGGTTCGGGCCAGGGCCGCCAAGATTGACCCGCTATATGTCGTCAAGGGGACGCACTATCACAGCCCGTCGGAACGCGCGTCTCTTGGACACACGGACTGGCAACTGATTCGAAAATTGAATGCTCCGCTGTGGTTCGTCAAACCGGATGACTGGAAGGACCCACCTGTAATCGTTGCAGCCGTCGATCCAATGCACAGCCACGATAAACCGGCGAGCCTCGATCATAGAATCGTCAAGGTTGCGCAGGGGATTGCTGCACAATGCGGTGGCAGCTTGCAGGTCCTGCACACCTACCAGCGACTCGACGCAATCGGCTCGCGAGCCATGAAACGCTTCAAACCCGTGAAGCTGCCTATTGACGAGATCGACGAGAAAATTCGAGACGAA
>CAMYMP010000433.1 GCA_947259435.1 uncultured Woeseiaceae bacterium | reverse complement strand
ACTGCGCCGCCGATGAGGTTTTCATCAATTTGGGTCGTCAGGTTAACGTTGCGACCGAGTCTTTCCTTGAGCGCCGCTGCTACGGACGCCTGCTGCGCAGCACTTAGTGGCGCCGCGGAGGTCACCATTACATCAACCGTGTTTTCGATCTCTGCCTTGAGCACCTCGAAGTGATCGGCGATCTCCGGCAGCACCGACACGCGGCCGTATTCCAGCAGCAGTTTCAAGAGGTTCGTGCCGTGCTCATTGGCGCCTGCGAATAGCGACGACTTGCCGCCCGCCCTGGCAAACAGTCCGTTGAGGAAAGCAAGCCTTTCCTCGTCGGTGAGGGCCGGATTGGCCAGGAACTTCGCTATCTGGCCGTCGGCCAGCAGCTCCTTCGCGACGCTGAGCGATTCAGACAGCTCTGCGAGCGCGTTCTCCTCGCGCGCGAGCTCGAAAATTGCCCGTGCGTACGGTCTGGCGATTGTGTTGTTGTCTGCCATTGCCGATCAGCCGCCTTTACAGCTCTGCCGCCAGCTTGCTGAGGATATCCTCATGAGCTTTGCTGTCGATTTCGCGACGCAGGATCTTCTCGGCGCTGGCAACAGCAATCGCCGAAACCTGGCCACGCAGTTCCTCGCGTGCTCGATTGGTTTCCAGTTCGACCTCTGCCTTCGCCGCCGCGAGCTGACGCTCGCGTTCCTTCACGCCATCGGCCTTGCCCTCGGCAACGATCTCATTCGCGCGCGCATGGGCCTGATCAAGGATCGAAGTCGCCTGCTTGCGGGCGTGATCGACAATCTCGTCCGACTCGGCTTTCGCCTTGTCGAGGCTTTGTTGTCCACGCTCCGCAGCGGCGAGTCCGTCGGCAATTTCCTTCTGCCGTTCCTCGATCGCGTTCATGATCGGTGGCCAGATGAACTTCATACAGAACCAGACGAACACGAGCATCGCGATCGACTGGCCGATGAGGGTCATATTAATGTCCAATGTTTTCTCCCAACAAAGCTGTCGCGGCCGAAGCCGCTCCGACGTTGCCTGCTTAGCTGCCGACTGTCGCTGCCAGGGCATCCTGCAGCTGGGCGATGAACGGGTTGGCGAAAGCGAAGTACAGCGCGATGCCAACACCGATCATGGCAACGGCATCGAGCAGCGCTACAACGAGGAACATCTTGGTCTGCAGCATCGGCGCCAGCTCCGGCTGCCTTGCAGCACCTTCGAGGAAGCGGCCGCCCAGAAGGCCCATGCCGATACCTACGCCGAGCGCGCCAAGGCCGATCAGAAGCGCGACAGCAATCGCAGTAAAACCAATTACAGTTTCCATCAAAGTCTCCAGATTATGGATTTTTGTCCAATGTTATTAATGCTCTTCAGATGCGAGCGCCAGGTAAACGACGGTCAACATCATGAAAATGAATGCCTGCAGCGTCACGATCAGCACGTGGAAGACTGCCCAGCCAAAATGCAGGGGCAGCTGCCAGATACCGAGCAATGCAATCAGGATGAAAATGAGTTCGCCGGCAAACATGTTGCCGAACAGTCGCAGGCTCAGGCTCAAGGGTTTCGCCAGCAGTGCGACTGATTCGAGAATGAAGTTGAAGGCAATGATGAACGGGGCTGCGATCAGGCCGATACCTTTCAACGGAGGTGCGATCGGGTGCAGTGTCAGCTCGCCGATAAAGCCGCCAAAGCCCTTGTTTTTCACCGAGTAAAAGAGGATCAGGCAAAAAACGGAGATAGACATGCCGAAGGTGATGTTCACGTCCGTCGTCGGCACCACCTTCAGGTAAGGCACGCCGACAGCGGCGCCAATCATTGGCAGCCAGTCGACAGGGACCAGGTCCATCAGGTTCATGAAGAATACCCAGACGAAGATCGTCAGTGCCAGCGGCGCAATCAGGCTGCTCTTGCCGTGGAAGGTGTCTTTCACGCTCGAATCGATGAAATCGATGATGATCTCAACGAAGGCCTGCATCTTGCCGGGTTTGTCGGCGGAAGCCTTTTTCGCCGCGCCGCGGAAGATCAGTATGAAGACGAGTCCGAGAACAACCGAAAAAACCATCGAGTCGACGTTGATCGCCATCGGGTTGCCGGCGCACTGATTCCAAACCCAGCCGTCATCCACCTTGCAGACCTGCAGGTTCTGTAAATGGTGGGCAATGTATTCGCCGGACGTTTGCGCTCCGTGTCCGTCTTCAGTCGCCATTTGTTTTTCTCTCTTTTACGTACCGTTGTTGCGATCGCGCATCAGGAATCCTGAAAACGTGACCAACTGGGCCGCGATGAAGCCCGCGAACAGGCTGCCTGCCGCGAGCGGCCGCACCAGCGAAAAGACCATGCCGAACATCAGAACGGTCAGTGCCAGCTTTCCCAGTTCCCCAATGTAAGCCGCTCGTACCAGGGCACTGGCCCCGGGGTCGCGACGCGGCACTGCGAGGCGCAGCGCCAGAAAGGCATTCGGGATTACGCAGGTCAGTCCACCCAGCAGCGCCGAGTAACCGGATACGCGTCCGTCTGTGCCCCAAAAAAGCATTGCAAGGACCACCGTCAGACCCAGTTGCGCCAGGAGGACTTTTGCCACCATGTGTCGCTTGCCTCCGGCACTAAAAACGCCACGTCCATCGGCTAACCGGCGGTGTGTGGCGTTTTGTTTACTATCAGTCCTGGCGGGCCCCTGCTCAGGCCGCGCATTATAGTGGTGCCGGTGGGTCAAGGCAACAGACGCGAACACGTAGAAATCCCTATTTTTGCAGGGGTTTTATGGGGGTTTTGGCCACTAATTCAAGCCATTTCCGGGGTCTTGAGCGGCGGATAATTTGCGCAATGCGACTTACCGCACATTCCAGGGGCTGTCCGGG